>NZ_JAPZEI010000012.1 GCF_027257905.1 Coraliomargarita parva | reverse complement strand
CGCGAAGGCAGCTGCCCACCACCAATAACAACATCCAACAACCTTCCAGTCTGGACTTCCATCCGAAGCTCCACTGGACTACATCTAAACAATCACTGCAACCTGTCCAAGGTTCGGGTCCACTTCAGAAGCTGGTGGTGGCACGCGCATAGCCCAAACGGTCCGCGAGGTATTCATGCCAGAGGTCGCCGCCGGGATCCGTGAAGCGAAAGCTGTAGAAACCGCCGTCCGAAAGGCTGTCCCCGAATACGACCATGTTGGCCGAGTGCATACGTCCGGCAATGAGACAGAACCAGAGTATGAGGACGGCGCGGCACATGGCGCGTGAGTTTAGTCTTTCGTGTCCGAATCCGTCAGGTGGACGGGTTCCGCCTTTCTCAATTGGAAGGGCTTGCGGATCCAACCGAGCAGGCCGGATTCCTCCTTCTTGATTTCCATTTCCGCATCCTGTAAGGCGGATTCCCAGGCAGATCCGAATCCGGGGGCGCGGGCGTGCATGATACGTACGGCCTTTTCGTAGAGGTGCAGCGTGCGCAGTTCGGCCCGGCCCGGCTTTTGTTTATAAGCGGCCACGGTTTCGCCCAGATTGGCCAGTTGGGCTTTAAGCTGGTCGATTTCACCCTGGAGGGACTCGTTTCCCTTTGAGTTGATTTCCGTCTGGGTCAGGATGTGTCGGCGTAGGTTTTCAATCTCGGACTGCAGTTTCAGGGCTTCCGCCGAGGCCTTGATTTTGAGTGTGCGCAGTTGCACGAGTCCGCGTGTCCAAATGAAGAACGCGACGGCCAATCCGCCGAGTAATCCAATGACCCATGCTTGGGTGAAAAAGTTCTGGAGAGTTTCTGCCATGACAAACTACGGGTGAATGAATCGGGGAAATCCAATTCAGAATAAATCTATCGGAAAAACGGCCGCTTGTCTAAGCAATAAACAGCATGATCTCGTGGCTTCCTGGAGAGGATTTCTAATGACTGGCGGCATCGTCGGATTCGAGCATGCGGATACCAAACACGATACCCGCCACCACGGAATAGGTGGGCGCCAGAAACCATCCGACCAAGGGGACGACGAGAAAGAGGAAGCCGACAATGGAGAAGACCAGCATGGGGATGAATTCCCGTCGCATCTGGGCAAAGGCCTCTCTGGGACTGAAGCCGCGGCGTTCGAGGTAGGGGTCCACATAACCGACCGAACCGAGGAAGAGTTGTGTCGGAACAAAGAGGAAAAAGCTGAGAATTGAACCGATGAGGGGGATGAATCCGAGCAACAGTCCCAGTAAGAGTGTTCCGATTGACGCGAGCACCGCGTACAGGGTGATTGTCAGCGGTCGCAAAAGCGACTCCCAGAGGGGGCGCTCGCTCTCACTGGCGTGCCCGATGACGGTGCGTTCCGCCTGCATGGAAAGACGTTCGAGAAAGGGGCCATAGCACACGAGAACCAGGTTCCGGTAGAGGACATAGCCGGTGCCAAACACACCGCACATCATGACCAGCACGACCAGCCAGCGCAACCAGACCGCCCCGCCTTCGGAGCCCGAAAGCCGGGATTCCGCTACGGTGCCCAGATAGTAGGAGAGTCCTCCAAACCCGAACAGCAATGCCGGCATAAGGCCGATGCTCAGTGCCAGGGGCAGGAGCAGATAGCGCCAATACCCGTGCTGCCAGAGGATGCGGTGGGCTTGCTTGTAGGCAAATGCGGTATCGGAGAAGGCTTTCATCGTGTGCAATGATGACAAAGCCTAACTTGTGCTCAATGCGCTATTTGAGGCACGTTTAAAATCGGGGCCGGCTATTTGCAAAGTCGCGGACGGTAGCAAACTCTGTGAATCGAGAGGATTGCGATGGCTAGACCGCAATCGGTGCCTTGATGGCCGGATGCGGGTCATAATTGACCAGCTTGAAATCCTCGTAACGGAATCCGTCGATGGTCTTAACCTCCGGATTCAGTTTCATTTGGGGCAGGGGACGCGGTTCGCGGGAGAGTTGTTCTTTCGCCTGGTCCAGATGGTTGGCGTAGAGGTGCAGGTCGCCAAAGGTATGGATGAACTCCTTGGGCTTTAAGTTGCAGACCTGTGCGACCATCATGGTCAGCAAGGCATAGGAGGCGATATTGAAGGGAACACCGAGGAAGATGTCGGCGCTGCGCTGGTAGAGTTGACAGCTCAGTTCACCGTTGGCCACGTAGAACTGGAAGAGCGCGTGGCAGGGCGGCAGGGCCATGTGCTTGAGCTCGCCGGGGTTCCATGCGCAGACGATATGACGGCGACTATCGGGATTGTTCCGGATGGTGTCGATGACCTCCGCGATCTGGTCGATGCGGCTACCGTCGGGTGCCTGCCAGTCGGTCCATTGGGCACCGTAGACACGTCCCAGGTTGCCGTCCTTATCGGCCCACTCGTTCCAGATGCTGACCTTGTTCTCATTCAGGTAGCGAATGTTCGTGTCTCCCTTGAGGAACCAGAGCAGCTCATGGATAATGGAGCGCAGGTGCAGCTTCTTGGTCGTGAGCAGGGGAAAGTCGGGGGCCAGTGAAAACCGGGCCTGTGCTCCGAAGACGGAGTAGGTGCCGGTGCCGGTGCGGTCGTCACGGTAGGTGCCGTGGTCAAGGACGTGTTGCAGAAGGTCGAGGTAAGAACGCATGGATGAATGTGTAAAGTGGTCGTCGAATATCGGCTTAGGCCCGGGCTTGACTGGTCTGTTTATGCAGCAGCCATTCGATGTACTCCAGGTCTTCGGGGGTGGTTAATTTCGGGTTGGGGTCGGGATCGGGCACGATGGTGATGGATTTTCCAATCTTGGCAAGTGCCGCCGTATCGTCCGTGACTTTCAAGCCTTCGGCATAGATATGATCGTAGGCGGCCATGATGCTCTGGTAACGGAAGGCCTGTGGGGTCTCCATGGCCCAGAGACGGCTACGGTCGAGATCTTCAGCTGTCGTATCCTTGAGGCCTCCCGTTTCCGGCAGACGCTTAATGGTATCCGTTACCGGTTTCGCCAGGACGGCGGCATCGCTGGACTGCAAGACCTCATAAAGTGACTGCAGGGCGCGGACGGAGATCAAGGGACGCGCGCAATCGTGGATGAAGACCGTCCGGCAGTCCGGGGTCTGAGAGAGTAGGCCATGACGTACGGAATCCTGACGCTCGGACCCGCCTTGCACCCATTCGACCGGCTTGTCCTGCAGGTTGATTTCGCGCAGAGGATAGGCGAGGGCGCTTTGCTGTTCGGCATCGCGGTAAACGATGGTAAAGCGGTCCACGAATTTCGCGTCGAGAAATGCCTGGACCGAGTAGTTGATGGCGGGAATGCCGTGCAAGGGAGCCAGGATTTTATCCGTTACGGTACCCTTCATTCGTTGGCCGCTGCCGGCCGCGAGTAGGATGACTGCTATCATTAATTATGGCGTGTCTGTGATGCCTCCGCGGCAATCAGAATAATCTATGCCAATTCCGCCTGAATTGCCCGGGCCGCCTCGGCCGGATCGGCGGCCTTCAGGATGGGGCGACCGACGACAATGAAGTCCGATCCTGCGGCGGCGGCATCGGCCGGTGTCATGATACGCTTCTGCTCGTCCGCGGAACTGCCCTTGGGGCGGATGCCCGGAGTTACTATGATCGGGTCATCGCCAAAGCTGGCGCGCAGCGGCGCGAGCTCGAGCGAAGAGCAGACCAGGCCCTGAGCTCCGGCGCCCAGGCTGAGCTTGGCCAGATGCCGGACCTGTTCTTCGGGGCTGGCGTTCACATTGAGGGAGCGCAGTTGAGGGGCATCCATCGAGGTCAGCACGGTGACTGCCAGCAGGTTCATGGAGGGGGCATATTCATTGCGGGCCCGGTTGGCCCATTCGATCATTTCCGCACCCCCGGATCCATGCAGGGTCAACAAGTCGACCGGCAATTGGGAGATGCTCTGAACCGCCTTGGCCACGGTATTCGGAATGTCATGCAGCTTGAGGTCGAGAAAGACATGGTAGCCCTTGTCAGCCACTTCCCGGACAAAATCCGGTCCGTAGGCGGTGAACAGCTGCAGGCCGATCTTAACCCAGCCGAGGGAATCACCGAGGCGCTCCAACATCGCAAGGGCATCAGCGCGTGTTTCAAGGTCCAGAGCGAGAATCAGTTGGCAATTGTCTTTAGGCATGAGCGCTGAGTAAGCTAAGTTCAGCTCTGGCTGCAAAGCGAAATCTGGATTTTTTCTGGCATCGTCACGCAGAGTGTTCATTAAGAGACAGATGCTGCATTCGCACGCCAGTCATCCGGCCCCGGTTTCCCTGCGCTCTCCGGCGAAGGTGAACCTCATGCTGTCCGTCTGCGGACGTCGTGCAGACGGGTTTCACGACTTGGTTTCGGTGGTGACCGCCCTAGATTTTGGCGATCAGCTGACCGTGTCATCCTCCAGTGATGGACATCAATTATCCTGCGGAAACGGGGAGGTCCCCATAAGCGAAGATAATTTGATTCTCCGCGCGGCTCGGGTCTTTGATCGGGCGATGGGCCGGCCGACCGCTTTCAACTTCGAATTGGACAAACAGATCCCCATGGGGGCCGGCCTAGGCGGCGGCAGCAGTAATGCCGCAATTGCCTTGAAGGCGATGAACCAACTGAGTGGTGAGCCGTTTACGGAGGACAGCTTACGTGACATGGCGGCGGAAATCGGTTCGGATTGCCCGTTTTTCGTTGAAGGCAGGCCTGCCGTGATGCGAGGACGCGGCGAACGGCTCGAAACCTTGACCGAAGCAGTTCGGCAGCGTCTGTCGGGACTGCCTGTTCTGGTCTTCAAGCCGGAGTTTAGCGTAGCGACCGCTTGGGCCTACGGTCAATTGGCCTCCGCGGCACCCCGCTATTATGAGAGCTCAGAAGAGGCGGAGGCCCGACTTCAGGCGTTTCTCGGCGGTGGACCGCTGCCTGAACTGCTATTCAACTCATTTGAAGCCGCGATCTGTCAAAAATTCCTGGGATTGCGCTGCCTGCTCGATTCTTTGCGGAAAAAGTCCGCTCATTGCTTGATGAGCGGCAGCGGCAGTGCATGCTTTGTGATCGGCACCTGCCAAGCGGAGCGCTTCGAGCAGGAGAGGGAAATTATCTATGATGCCTTCGGGAAGGACGTATTTTGTATTGAAACATTCGTTAGCGCTTAAAATACTCACTCAAACGGCTGAAACATCGTCCCCGAGCTTCAGCCCATTTTACTCATTTCCCTGTCCTAGTGTCCGATCATAAAGCAAAGAAAGAGGTTGTCCTTGAAGGGATTGCCGCATCGCCCGGCGTCGCTCACGGCAAGGCCTTTCTCTTTCTCCAAAAGCAGGTCGACGTTCCCTGCTATGATATCAAGGCGGATGCGGTCGATGCGGAACTGGAGCGCTTGGATCAGGGAATTGTCCAGACGCACAAGGAAATTACCGCGGTTCGCAATAAAGTCGCCAAGTCACTAGGGGAGGGGGAAGCGCTGATTTTCGACGCGCACCTGATGGTGCTGGAAGACAATGCCTTGATTGACGAGGTCGTCTCGGACGTGCGCAAACAGAAGAAGAATGTCGAATTCTGCTTCAACAAGGTCGTCAACCGCTACATCCAGTTTTTTAGCACGGTAGAAGACGAATACCTGCGCGAGCGTGTTTCGGACATTCGCGATGTCTCCCGCCGCCTGTTGCACAACCTGACCGGTTCGAAGAAGGCATCACTTTCGAACCTGGCGGGTGACAGTATCGTGGTTTCCGAGGACATCAGCCCTTCGGATACGGCTGACCTGGATCGACACAACCTGTTGTCCTTCGTCACCGACGCCGGGGGCAAGACCAGCCACTCGGTCATCATGGCCCGTTCGATCGGAATCCCGGCTGTGGTTGGCTTACATAATGCCACCGATCAGATCAAAACCGGGGATGACATCTTGGTGGATGGTTATGATGGACTGGTCATCATCAATCCGACCGAGGAACGTCTCTTTCAGTATGGCAAACTGGCAACGGAGCGCCGAAAACTGGAGGCCATCTACACCACGGTGCTGGATGAGCCCAGCGAAACCAGGGATGGTGTGCCGATTGCGATCATGGCCAACATCGAAGGGGCTCAGGAAATGAAGCAGGTTGCTTCGATGCGGGCCGACGGGGTGGGTTTGTTCCGTACCGAAGGCATTTTCCTGCGTAGCCACGGTTATCCCAGCGAAGAAGAGCAATACGAGGAGTATGCGGCGGCCGCCAAGGCGGCCGATGGCAAGCCGGTGATTATCCGTACCCTGGACATCGGCGGGGATAAGACGATCGGTGGCGAATCGGAGGAGGACAATTCCTTCCTGGGCTTCCGTGCGATCCGTTTTTGCCTCGAGAACGTCGACATTTTCAAGACACAGCTACGCGCCATACTGCGTGCGAGCGCCGTGGGCAACGTAAAGCTGATGTATCCCATGATCAGCGGACTGCGCGAGTTGATGCGGGCCAATGATGTGCTCAAGGCGGTCAAAGCCGAACTGCGGCAAGAGGGGCTTGCGTTTGACGACGCGATGGAAATCGGTGCAATGATCGAGGTTCCCAGCGCGGTGACCGTGATTGACCTGCTCTCGCGAGAAGTCGATTTCTTCAGCGTGGGGACGAACGACCTGATCCAGTACCTCATGGCTGTGGATCGCTTGAACGACAGGGTCGCCCATTTGTATGAGCCGACGCATCCTGCGGTCATCCGGACCTTGAAGCAAATCATCGATGGGGCCAAGTTGGAGGGTAAGCCGGTCAGCGTCTGTGGCGAAATCGCCGGTGACCCGATATTCGCCAGCATTCTGCTCGGTCTAGGTGCGCAGTCCCTGAGCCTGACCTCCAGCCTTTTACCTGAGGTGAAATATTTTATCCGCAAAATGGATTCGGCCAAGGCGAAAGAGCTGGTTCAAGAGGTGCTCGGTATGGATGACGCGCATTCCATTCTTTTGAGGCTGGAACGCTTCCAGTCGGAAACGATCGGGGATTTGATTTAGTCCGCTTCGTCGTTTCATAGTAGGTCCATGAAAATTGTTATACTCGACGCGGGGACTCTTGATTTTGACGAGACAGCTTGGGAAGCCTTTCAGCGTTTCGGTGAGGTTGTGATTTACGACAAGACCGGTGCGGACCCGGACGAAGTGCTGGCGCGCATTGAAGGTGCGGATGCCGTCTTCACCAATAAAGTCCCCCTGTCGGAGGCTGTCTTTGAGAAGGCCGGGGCACTCCGCTTTGTCGGCGTCCTGGCGACGGGATACAATGTAATCGACCTTAATTCGGCTTCGAACGCCGGTGTCACAGTTTGCAATGTGCCTGCCTATTCCACGGCGACTACCTCCCAGCATGCTGTCGCGCTCATACTGGAACTCTGCAACCAGGTCGGCCGGCACAGTCAGTCCGTCCACGAAGGCGACTGGGTTCGCAGTCATCACTTCACTTACTGGAAACAGGCGCCACTCGAATTAGAAGCCATGACGGTCGGGATCGTTGGTTTTGGGACAATCGGGCGGCGGGTCGCTTCGACGCTGCACGCCATGGGCGCGCGGATCATGGCCTCGGCTCGCCGGCAACGGAACACCCCGGATTATCCGGGCTTTGAATGGGCCGACAACGAAAGCATTTTTGAATCCGCCGACCTGGTCTCGCTGCATTGTCCGCAAACCCCGGAAAATACGGGTTTCGTGAATGCGGATCTTCTCTCCAGAATGAAGCCCGGCGCACTGCTGGTGAATACGGCCCGAGGTGGCCTGATTGAAGAGGCGCATCTGGCTGCGGCCTTGCACTCCGGGCGCCTGCGTGGCGCGGCCCTCGATGTCCTCACGAAGGAACCGATGACGCCGGACTGTCCGCTACTGGGCGCTCCAAACTGTTACATCACGCCGCACATTGCCTGGGCCAGCGAACCTGCCCGCCGCCGACTGATAGACATCTCAGTTCAGAATCTGGAACAATTTCTTCAGGGCCTGTCGACGAATGTCGTAAACGGTTAGAAAAATATCGCCAGCCGCGCGAGGATGGGCTCTAATCCGCTACAGATGCCTGAGTCCATGTCGATACCTGAAATTGCCTTTGATGACTCGCTTCCGCACATGGACCGCGAGCAGATCGACATGTTGTTGATGGTCGACGATGACGAGGATCCGACAAGTCTGCTTCGTGAACTCTTCGGACTATTCGAAATGGAAGGGAAGGAGAAGATGGAGAGCTTGCACCAGGTCTGCGTGGACAATGACCAGACGGCCTTGCGCAAGATCGTACATTTCGTGGCAGGCAGTGCCGGCAACCTGGGTTTGTCCCGGCTCTGTCTTTTTTACCGTGCGATTGAGCATGCCGTGGACGAGGGACGCTTTTCGACGATCGCTCATTGCGAAATGCCGGTTTTGAAGTCCTTCGAAAAGGCCTGCGACTCGTTTCGTAAAGAGTTCGAGATTTAACGCCTGCCTATCCGGCTGGCCGGGCGGCTACTCTTTCACGTCGGGTGTTTCCTGCTCAAAACCGTGGACGTGTTCGGTTTCCTCCGGAATTGTAAGGACTTTATAGATACACCAAACGAATAAACAGGTGACTGAGCTTATTGAAGCTACGAGCATGATCCAACCGCCGAGTGTCATAAGTATCCTTTCTTTTTTCTCTTAGTCTTCAATGACTGACGCCTGCAGGCGTTTTGATGTGGCGACTAGCAGTACGCACAGTAGAGCGAATGCCAGTATGATTGCGATCGCACCCCAAGCCACCGCATTGGGCGGCGAATCTTCGTTTCCAGTCAGGAGCAAGACGTATTTCGAGATCTCGCCGCCGGCAAGTCCGAAGAAACTCTGTAGCACAAAGATTCCGAAAATAAGGATCAACAGGACCGGAGAGACATACTTCATGATAAACTTGAAGACGCGGGGAATTGAGATCGCCGCACCCCGATGTGCTTCAATCAACCCACGGTCCACGCCGAATACCCAACTGAAGATGATGATTTGAATGGTGGCCAACATGTAGATGAGAACCGTGCCCACCCAGAAGTCCATGGTATCCAACGCAATGGTATCGGCGCTGAAATAAGTGACGTAGCCGGTGCCTACCGCGGTAATGAAACCGAGAAGGGAGACACTCTGCTTGCGGCTCAGATTCAAGGCTTCCTCCAGGAAAGCGATGCCGGGCTGCAGCATGGAGAGGGAACTGGTGACCGCCGCGAGAAACAGCAGGAAAAAGAAAAGGAAGCCGAATAGCAGCCCGCCGGGCATGACGGAAAAGACATTGGGCAGCGCTATGAAGCCGAGAGCAAAGGTGCTCGTCATGCCGGCCAGACCGGACATGCCGAGGAAGGCGTAGGCAGCAGGGATACTCATGATACCTCCTATGCCGACTTCGGCAAATTCATTGGCGCTAGTTGCCGCCAAGCCGCTGAGCACGATATCATCATCCCGTTTCATGTAACTGGAGTAGGTGATGATGACGCCGAAGCCGACAGACAGGGAGAAGAAGATCTGCCCGGCTGCAGCCAGCCAGAGACGACCGTGAAAAAGCTGCTCCAATAGCCCGACTTTCTCGATTGACAAGGGCGGAAACTGCGCGTCGAGGACGTCGAGAAGTGCGGAAAGGTCGACCGGGGAACCGTCCTCTGGGAGGGATACGCCTTCCGGCAGGGTTCCGGAGGCGAGGGCGTTTTCACGCAGGCTCTCGCGAGCCGCGACGGCATCGTCCGCATCGTTGCGGGCACGGGGACCGACAAATTCGCGCACCCGTTCGACTTGGATGGCCCCGCTATCATCGGTGTATTCGCGCACAAGGAAGGTCTTAGTCGGATTCCACATGAAACCGAGGCCGTTCTTGATGTTGTTTTCGGGGTGTGCCGGATCCGGTGCCCCCAGGGTCAAAACCCGAAGGACGATCACGAGCGCAATCACTACGAGTAGCGGAACCGCGTATTTACAGAAGAACTCAATACCTTTGGACAGCCCCCGGTAAATAAGGAAAAAGTTCAGGGCGAAGGAGAAAATCAGGAAGAAGCCGACTTGCTTGAGGCCGAAACCGATGCCGGAGCCATGTTCATTCATGCCGGTGAACTGCTTGAGAAAGCCTAGGGATTCATCCGCCGTGGGGAAATCCATGTTTCCGAAGAGGAAGTTCACCGAATACCCGAGACACCAGGATTCAATCAGCACGTAGTACATGTAGATAATGACAGGCACGACGACCCCGATGATGCCGAGCCACTTCCCTAGAGGATGCCGCGAAATACGCCCCATAATGCCAGGACATGAGTTGAAACCCCATTGTCCCCCGAAGCGCCCCATGGTCCACTCAGCCCAGCAAATTGGCAAACCGATGAGTAGAAAGGAAATGAAATAGGCGATCATGAAGGCGCCGCCCCCATATTCCGCGACCTGTCCGGGAAAGCGGAGGAAATTACCGAGGCCCACTGCGCTGCCGGCTACTGCGAGAATCACACCGAGGCGGGAATTCCAGGATTCTTTCTTGGTCGAAGACATGTTGTTAAGTATCTAGTTGCAGCAGCTTTATGCATGCCAGAAAAAAATCTCCTCAAACGGAGTGACTTTGCCGTCCGCGCTGTCCTAATGTAAGCACGATGTCTCTGTTCGATCGATATATCTTCAAGGAGTGGCTATTGGGCTTCACGCTCGCGCTCGGGGTAGTGCTTGGTATCCTGATCCTGCAGAACATGTACGACTCTCTGCCCGACCTGCTTGAGAATGGTGCCAGCATCCGGCAGATCCTGTTTTACTACAGCCTATCCCTGCCGACCTACCTGCCGACGATCCTGCCCATCACCTTTTTGGTATCCTTGCTCTTTTCTCTCGGGAGCCTGCACCGAAACAACGAGATTATCGCGATGCGGGCTTCGGGGGCCAGCCTGTTCCGGATCAGCCGTTCCTTATGGGGCGTCGGGCTTTTCCTGTCTGTGCTCGTCCTTTACCTCACGGCTGCGGTCGTGCCCAAGGCCGTGGAGCAATCGCGTGTCTTCTTTGACAACCTCAGTTTTGAGGCCGACGAGAAGGATCGGGATGAGAAGGATGTCGGCCTGGTCTATCACCTGGGATTCGACAACCAGAAGGCGGGTCGACTCTGGTTCATGAACCGCTTTAGCGAGCGAGCCTGGCTCGGCCTGGGAGTAACGGTTCATACCCGGGATGCCAATAATTTCGAAGTGGGGCGTATCTCTGCCCGTGAAGCGTATTTTGACGACACCTTGCGGCGCTGGGTCTTTATCGATGGCCGGGAATTGATGATCGATCCGGAAACCGGTGACCCACTGCGCACGGTTCCCTTTGAGCGCAAAGAGATCGAGGAATTTGATGAGGATCCGAGCTTGATGCTGGCCTTGCACAAGAAACCAAAGGAGCTCTCGCTCTTCGAGTTACGCCGGATCATCCGTACGCTGCCCCCGGAAGAGAACCCCGTCGTCTTCAGTTACCTCGTACGCTACTACATGCTTCTTGCCGCGCCCTTCAGCTGCTTGGTCGTGGTCGGGATTGCCGTGCCGTTTGCCGTATCCGGCGTTCGCACGAACCCGATGATTGGCGTCTCCAAGTGCATGGGCCTGTTCCTGATTTTTTACGTACTGGTCAGCATGACCTCCATACTCGGGGAGCGACAAATGGTGCCTGCCTGGCTTGCCGCATGGATTCCGAATGCGGTCATGCTGGGAATGGCCGTGGTTCTGTACCGCAAGGCCCGCTAGCCCAAAGATTGCCATGAACGCCACGTACACACTTCCGGAAGGCGCTGCCTTGCCGCAGCCTTGGTATCAATTGTCCGACTTGCCGGGCCTGGCAGACGTGATACTCGACGGCACCAGCCTGACGCTTCTCTCGTCGGACGGACATGTGTTCGGTACCGGCATTCTGGACCGCAGGGACCCTCTGGCTGCCTGGCGCCGATTCAGCCCGTCCGACACGGTGGCATGGGATGAATCCTACCTCTCGCTTGCCCTGCAGGATGCACTGGAGCGCCGTGCGGAAGAGGCCTGCCAGCGTTTGGTCAACTCGGATGCCGACTACTTGCCGGGTTTTATCGCGGAGTGTTATGGGGATGTCCTTTTGCTTTCGGCCGAAACCGCTGCCGCGGATGCCAGCTTGCCTCTCATGATCGAACTGTTCCGCGAGCACTTTGATTTCAGGGAAATCGTACTCATGCATGCGGGGGAGTGTCGTCGAGCCTTTGGCTTGCCGCTTGAATTGAAAACGGTGAGCGGCAACAACCTGAAAGGTTTCTGGGTAGATATTGACGGGCTTTCCTACCGGATCGATCCACTTAGGCCGGAGAAGCCCGGCTTTGTACTCGATTTGCGCGAGCAGCATGCACTGGTGGGGAGTCTCTGTGCAGGGCGTCGCGTGCTCAGCCTCGGCGAGGGGCAAGGAGCCTTTGGCCTTCAAGCTCTACGTGCCGAAGCGGAGCTGGCGCACGCAGTGACGCCGGATGAGGTCGCATCAAAGGCCATCGGTGCAAATGCGCAGAAAAACGGTCTCGGCTTGTCGACGGAGTGCGCGCCCGCAATGGCCTATCTGGAATCCTGCCAAGCGGCTGACTACGATGCGCTGGTACTTGAGCCCTCGGTCATGATGGCCCCTGCGCAGTGGGTCCGCATGCACCGACTCGCACTCCAAGCTTTGGCCCCGGGAGGGATACTGGCGACATACTGCCGGATCCCGGATGGAACGAGTGCAGTATTTGAAAGCGCACTACGCGAGAGCTTCGCTGTGGAAGGTCGTGAGGGGCGGGTGTTTGCCGCGGTCGGCCAGCCGTTTGATTTTCCCTGGCTTATGCAACTGCCTCAGACCAAGCCTCTGGGCGGTTTTATCCTACAAGTCGAATAAGGGGTCAAGAGGGCAGCCCAAGCACTTGTCGGGCATCACACGGGGCATTACGTCGCTTCCTGCCGCGGGCAGCGTACAGCTTGGCCCTTTCACGTACAAGGATGCGAGGGATGTAGGCACAAAAAAACCGGGCCGAAGCCCGGTTTAATGGTGGTCGAGGCGGGACTTGAACCCGCACGCCTCGCGGCACATGACCCTTAATCATGCGTGTCTGCCAATTCCACCACTCGACCGAATGATGGTGCCGAAGCACTGAGGAAGTGGAAGGTGATAGGGCTCATTTTTGGGAGATCAATATAAATATTCAAAAAAATGCACGAAACTTTAAAAGAGAATGCTCGCCCTTGAATCTGGCATAGGTTTTTCTAGGCATAAATCCGCATCTACTCTCCCTTGCACGTGCCTGAATTTAGGTGCGTTTTTCAAAAATTACTATGACAGAGCCGTCTTCGCAATCTTCCGAGTCCAACAAGAAAGAGCCCGCACTCGATCTTCAGTCGCTGTCCGGTTTGGATTTTGGGCCCTCTTGGGCTGACGAGAAATCCAATCAATCCAAATACAAGGACTATCAGGGGCGGCCGCAGCGATCCGGCGGGAAAGGCAAGCCCAAGGGGCGTGACCGCCGTCAGGGCGGGGCACCCATCCGTAAAGGCGGTCCGGATTCGGACCGCGGCGGACGTGGGCCGCGTGCCGGGGGAGAGCGCCGCAAGTTTGACCGTGCGCCCCGCGAGCAATTTGAGCCGACGGTAAAGGTGGATATCTATCCGCAAGATGAAGCCTTCGACGCGCTTATCAAACGCCTGCGTGCGACGGCACGGACCTATCAACTTTTTGAGATCGCACACTTGCTGCTGGAAAAGCCGGAGCGTTTCGTGGTTGTGGTCAGCAATAAGAAGTCGGCTGACGGGCAGACGGCACCGCTTTTCTTTTCCGTACCGGGACATCTGCCCTTTGAAACCGAAGAAGCGGCGATCAATCACGTACTGTCCAATCATCTCGACCTCTTTTTCGAGATTGAGGAAATTGAAGTGGAGGCACCTAAGGGGAACTTCCCCATGGTGAATCGTTGTACTTTGACGGGTGAGCTGCTGGGACCACCGAACTATCACCGCTATCAGGAGTTTGTGCAGCGACACTATGCCAACCGCATACAAGGCATGTCCTACGACCACTACCTGTCCAAGATTGAGACGGTCAAGGACGAGGAGTTGATCCAAGCTTGGATGGAGGCCATGAAAAAGGGCGCGCGTTATGTCCTCAAGGATCGCGCGGAGGGGGAACCGGAAGCATTGGAGTCACTTGATGCCGTTCGCTACTTCCTGCTCCAGCACCGTAAGGATAAGATCGTCGGCTCAGGGGAATCCATCCGCTTCGCGGGGCGTGACATCGAGCGGCTGCCCAAAGGCAACATCCGCCGATCAGTTGAAACCTATGTTGAACAACAGCAGCGCTTCCCTCTGGATTCGGCTAATAATATTCGCGGTCGTTTACGCCGTCACAAATTCACCGTGTACAAAAAGGGCTCGAAAGGCGTCTCCTTCGTCTGCGCAGTCAAGCGCAGGTTCCGCGACAGCCAAAGCACGTTTACCGATTCGATCGGGGCGCTGATTGATTTTATCGAAAAGAATCCGAATGTGCCGGCATCCAAGCTCCCCAAGCTGTTTATCGGCATCGATACCGAGAAGCATCAGCCCCAAAAGCTAAAGATGGCCGACGAGTCATCCGCGGATGCAGGCGCAGCCGAAGCAACCGAAGGCACAGAGGCCGAGGCGGAAGAAACTCCTGTCGCCACAACGCCCTCGGAGATTAAGCCTAAGGAAGAACTCTCGGCTGAAGAACAGGCTAAGCTCAACCAGTTGATGTTGGATCTTCGCTGGCTAATAACCGAAGGCTACGTCACCGAATACGGGGACGGTCGTCTTTTTGCCCCCGAACCCATGCCCGAACCGAAGGCCAAGCCGGAGGCTGCAGCAGCACTTACTGCGGTTGAGGAAAAATCAGAAGCCGAAGCCCCTGCCGAACCGGAGGAAGCCCCAGTTGCCGAGAGTCCGAGTGAAACGGCGGAGTCAGTGGCGCCGGAATCGGATGCGAGCGAGGATGCGAGCCCCAAGGCCTGATTTAAAGGAGAGAGCACCATGATTACCAAGCGTCGTATCCGATGGGGCATTTTGGCCGCCGGAGATATTGCGCATGTTTTCGCCGGCGCCTTTGCGCAATGTGAGGGGAGTGAACTCGTCGCTGTGGCGAGTCGTGACGCGTCCCGGGCCTCAGAATTCGCCAAGAAGTTTAGCCTCGATAAGGCGTATGACAGCTACGAAGCCATGCTCGAGGATCCAGATGTCGAAGCCGTCTACATCGCGACCTTGCATCCTTTCCACCTCGAGTGGATTCTGAGGGCTGTGCATGCGGGCAAGCATGTACTCTGCGAGAAGCCCCTTTGCATGAATCTCCGAGAGGCGAAGGCCGCCCAAAAGGCAGCCCGTGAGAATCGTTGCATACTAAGGGAGGCCTTCATGTACCGTCACCACCCGCAGAGCCAAAAAATCTGCGATTGGATCACCAGCGGCGCAATTGGGCGGGTGCGAATGATAGATGCCAGCTTTTGCTTCAACAACAAGGGCAAGCCGGATTCGCGACATGAAGCCAAGGAACTCGGAGGCGGCTCAATCCTGGATTTGGGCGGTTACGTCATGTCCTTCGCCCGGATGGTGGCCGGGCGGGCAGTGGGGCGGCCCTTCTCCGAACCATTGGAGTTGAAGGCGGTAGGGCACATCAGCCCGCAAAGCCATACGGACATGTGGACCTCTGCCAGCCTCCGCTTTGAGGGTGACATTCTGGCCAGCCTTTCCGCGGCGATGCATGTGCGTAAGGAAAATCAGGCGGTTATCAGCGGCGAACGGGGCCGTATCGTGGTCGAGTCGCCCTGGTTCTGCAGTGGTGCGGTGCGCCTGCAAATGGATGAGGGGGCTGAAGAAGTCTGGACCTCATCGACGGATCGTAGCCTCTACGCGTACGAGATCGATGCATTTGCGGCGGAGTTGTGCGGCATTCCGGTCGCTTCGGACGAGGTGGGGATGCGCTTCGACGACACTCTTGGAAATATGAAGGCTCTCGACTGGTGGCGCAGTGAAATCAGCTTGCGTTACGATGCGGATGCGCCAACAGATCGAAACGTCTAACCTATTGAACCGATATGCCGATTTACGTTTACGAAACGATTCCCGCCAAGGCCGGCGAAAAGCCGGTTCAATTCGAGCTACAACAGTCCATGCGTGACGAAGCGCTCAAAACACACCCAGAAACAGGGCAACCGGTGCGCCGGCTCATCTCGGGTGGCTTTGGCTACCTTGATAAGGGCAAGTCACACAGTGGACATGACCACGGGCACTGCTGCGGCGGCTCCTGCGGATGCCACTGATACCACCGGCCAGAGATCCGAAGCATTTCAGGCAAGTCTGCCCTTCTAGATCTGGTAGTCCGCTCCGCCAGTGACCTCATGCAAGCCACATTCGCGTTTCAAGCCATTGAAACGGGTCTGTTCCGCAGTCATGCCTTCTCCGAGCTTGGAGGTGCTGTGCCAGTCGCCGACTGAAACATACCCCTGATCCCAAAGCGGGTGATAAGGAAGATTGTTTTCCGACAAGTAGCGGTAGATGTCGCGATCACTCCAGTCGATGATCGGGTAAATCTTGGTTGTCTTGTTTTGTTGCTCGACCACACTCCGTCCTTCACGCGAGGAGGCTTGGTTGCGGCGCAGCCCGGACAACCATGCGCTTGCCCCGAGCTCTTTGATGGCTCGGTTCATCGGTTCGACCTTGTTCATACGGTTGTACCGTTCCAGGCCTTCCAGCCCCTCTTCCCAGAGTTTGCCGAAGACCGCTTCCTGGTGTGCCGCCGACTTTAGCGGATGGTAGGTCCGCAGGTTCAGGTTGAGGCGTTCGGTCAATTCTTCCGCAAAACGATAGGTCTCCGGAAAGAGGTAGCCCGTATCGATGAAGATCACGGGGACGTCCGGTATCAGGGAGGTCACCAGGTGCAACATCACCGCACTTTGGACTCCAAAGCTGGTGCTCAAGACCAAACTGTCGCCATAGGTCTCGCACGCCCAACGCACGCGATCGACTGCTGAAGCGGTCTCTATTTCGGCGGGTGGCTGTACGGATTTTGCATGGATCTCTGCCTGACTCATATGTCATATCTTTAGTTCTTGAGTAATAAAGTCAAGATAACCCCCGCGATTTTGATCAAAAAAAAGACGGCCATCCAAGAGACGGCCGTCTTTGTCAAATTCGGGTGACAGCGAACTTATTCGACCGGCAGGTCGATGACCTGCCACGGCAGGCCGCGGAGGTTCAACTCTTCCATGAAGGGGTCCGGATCGTTTTGCTCCATGTTCCACACGCCGGGTTGTTTCCACAGTCCACGTAGGATCATTTGGGCGCCGATCATCGCGGGCACCCCGGTTGTGTAGCTGATCGCCTGGCTGGAGACCTCACGATAGCATTCTTCATGGTCGCAGGTATTGTAGATAAAGACGCGCTTCTTCTTCCCGTCTTTCACGCCCACAATGTCGCAACCGATACAGGTTTTTCCCTTGGTGCGTGGCCCCAGGCTCGCGGGGTCCGGAAGCACGGCCTTGAGGAATTCGATCGGCTGAACCTTCTGGCCGTTGAAGTCGATCGGTTCGATGGAAGTCATCCCGACATTCTCCAGGACCCGCAGGTGTGTGAGATATTTCTGCGAAAAGGTCATCCAGAACCGGATACGCTTGAGGCCCTTGATATTCTGGCAAAGCGACTCCATTTCCTCATGGTAGAGCAGGTAGGCATCCTGTGGTCCGACAACCGGAAAGTCGTAGACCTGATGAATGCTCATGGCCGGGATTTCCTTCCATTCACCTTGTTCCCAGTATCGACCGTTTTGGGTGATCTCGCGGATGTTGATCTCCGGGTTGAAATTGGTGGCGAAATGATGGCCGTGGTCACCGGCATTGGCATCGAGGATATCGATGGTTTCGATTTCGTCGAACAAATGCTTCTGTGCGTAGGCGCAGAATACATTGGTCACGCCGGGGTCGAAGCCGGAGCCAAGCAATGCGGTCAGGCCGGCTTCCTTGAAGCGGTCCTGGTAGGCCCATTGCCATTTGTATTCAAATTTGGCTTCTTCCGGTGGTTCGTAATTTGCGGTATCCAGATAATCAACGCCCGCAGCGAGACAGGCGTCCATCAGGGGCAGGTCCTGGTAGGGCAGCGCCACATTGATCACCAAGTCCGGCTGTTCCTCCTGAAGGAAGGCCGTGGTGCTCTCCACATTGTCCGCATCAATGGAGGCCGTCCGGATGTGGCGCCCCTGCTTGGCTTCGATGTCTTTGGCGATGGCTTCGCACTTGGAAACGGTACGTGACGCAAGGATGATTTCCTCGAAGATTTCAGGCAGCTGGGCGCACTTGTGGGCAACGACATTGCCGACGCCTCCGGCACCGATAATTATGACTTTAGGCATGCCAGAATCTTAAGTCGGCTTCAGCCGGAACAGACAAGATTATTTGATCTCCGTGGTCTGTGTTTCGGCGACATTTTCACCGGGGAATTCAAGGGCTGCCGTACCGATTTCGATGGTACGTTGGCTCGCTTTAGAAATGGCGGAAAATTTGTAGCTTTCTAGGGGAGCGTTTCCGTCTTCTTCAAGCATCAGAATAGCATCGCTCAGGACCTTGGGTAGATTCTCGAGATCGCCTTTGTAGGATGAGAGCACGAAGGAGCCCGCTGAAAGCTTGAGCTTGGAATTATCAAACAGAGTCGATTCCAACAGGCAGGCGATGCGGGCCGCACGACCGGCATCGGTGATGGCTCCCGCTTCAACCTGAAAGACATACGGAGTGGGGAGTGCCGCCAGGCGATCGATCGTATGTTGCGGGTCCGATACGAGCAGACTGCTTGGCATGAAATGCGTGCGACCGGACTCAGCGATCGCGCTCCCTGTTGCCTCGACCGGGACTTCCGTTTCCGGAGCACTTTCGGACGACGGGGCTTCCGCGACTTTTTCCGCGCTTGGCGTTTCCGCCGATTCGACCATTTCCGCCCCGGTCGAGGCGGTCGACTGCAGGCCCTCATACAGGTCCTGGACCGCATTGACCGGCAACACCTGGTTGGCCACGAGTTCGAATGTCTCCAGATCCATCGCACCCATCCGCATCAGACCCTGGTCGGAGCCCAACTCGGGGACGATGATTTCGATCACGAGCAAAGCCGTGTGCTTCGAGTTCTCCGCTTGGTCGGCGTATTTGAAGGCGTAGCCTGCGCCACCGTCCTTTTGGACCAGTTCGATGTCCTGCGGGACCGAAACACTGAAGCGTGTGCCGTCCAGTTCGATCAACTTGTCATAGGCGGCATTGCGCTGGGCCGAACTGGCCGCAACATGGGCGCCGTTCACCTGTATGAAGACCTGATCAAAGAGGATGTCCTCGTAATCAGCATCCCAGCAGGATTGAAGTACCTTGCCAGCCGAAGCGGCAAAGGCCTCATCATAGTCCACCGGAACCGGTAGCTCGATATTATACTTCCGGGATGCGGCGATGGCCGCTTCGGATGCACGTACTTTGGCTGTTTCGTAAATCGCTACCAAACTGGTCTGGGCTTCCAATTGGACGGCCTCGGCTGCCTCGATCATTTCTTTACCACGCGCCCGTATGGCGGCCATATTTTCATGGGGATCGAGTTTCGAAGGCTGGCGCTCGGACAAGTGGCGCCCCGCCCTGATATCGGACGCTGCCTGTTCGAGTATGCGCTCGTATTTCAAGACTTCACCACGTTCGGACATGGTTAAGTAGGCGTTAAAAGCAGCGCGCTGCTCCAAGATGCTAAAATCGACCGTTTCGGCAGCAGACTTCTTAGCTGCAGCAAGGGGGGCCTGAAACAGCAGAGCGAGAATTATCGAAGGACCAACGATCCTGAAAATATTCATAGTGACATGCGGGGCGGTTAAATCTGGTATTCTTGTATAAATTCAGTTTTTTGTCTCGAAAAGCCAATATAAATATTTCCCTGTTTCCCGTCAGGGCCCAGTTTCTAGCGGGTAGGGGGAGATAAATCAGCACATTAAAGGTTTTATCCCAACAAAGACTTATGAGTTTTAATGAAGAATTTACGTTAGGCCGCGACACGCCGGCCACCATTATCCCCGCCGGTGAAGAACAGGTGTTACCGGCCGGCACACGTGCCGTGATTTCCCAGGCCTTGGGGGGCACGGTTACCATTCGTACGGATTCCGGACTGTTTCGTATTGCCAGCAAGGATCTCGATGCGCTGGGGGCGGCCGCTCAAGCTCAATTGGCGGGCGAAGCCAGTCAGCCCGCAGAGCAGGAGGCCGGTCCCTTCAACGAAACACAGGTCTGGGATGCGATGAAACAATGCTATGACCCGGAGATTCCGGTGAATATCGTCGACCTGGGGCTGATCTACGACTTACAGCTCCTGGAGCCTGATGCGGACGGCAAACATGCGGTGCGCGTGAAAATGACGCTGACTGCGCAGGGCTGCGGCATGGGGCCGGTCATCGCGAATGACGCGAAACAACGAATTGAAGCCCTTTCCGGCGTGAGTGAGGCACAGGTCGACATCGTGTGGGATCCGCCCTGGACACCGCATATGATTTCAGACGAGGGGCGCAAGAAGCTCGGTCTGGAGTAGGAGAACGCGTCTTGCAGACAAAGCTCCTTTGAAAGGGGATATGAAGTTGCAAGCCGGCATGCACGTCATTCCTATATCGGTATGGGGGAGCGAAAACTACTGAGCACTTACGAAAAGGCGCTGGCCATCAACCTGGACCCATTGACCTACGGTGTTTTTGCCGAGATCGGAGCAGGGCAGGAAACAGCCAACTGGTTTTTTCGCGTATCCGCCAGCGCCGGGACCGTAGCGAAGACGATTTCAGCTTATGACATGACGATGAGCGATGCGCTCTATGGCAAAGCGAAACGCTATGTCTCGCAGGAGCGCCTGCACTCCATGTTGGCCTACGAATATGATTTGCTCGATAAGCGCCTATCGCCCAAGCGCGGGAGCGATACGACCTTTTTTTCATTCTGCAACACGGTCCGCGCCCGTGGATACAAGGACACCGGCGAATGCCACGGCTGGTTGGGGGTTCGTTTCCAACTTCGCCCCGGCCAGGAACCTTGCGAAATCGTCCTGCACCTTCGCCTTTTGGATGAAACCAATTCGGAGCAGATGGACGCTCTGGGGCGCGTTGGTGTTAACCTGATCTATGCGGCTTTCAAGCATCGCGACAGCTTACGTGACTTTGTCGAATCATTGACCGACAGTGTCTCAAGTGGACGAGTTGAAGTGGATATGCTGCGTTTTGACGGCGAGGGCTTCCGTTATGTCGACAACCGCTTGTGCGCGCTGCAACTCGTGCAAAGCGGTTTGACCGATGCCGCCATGTTTAACAAGGACGGCGAAGTGGTTCAGGCGGCGGATGCGCTCTACAAGCGCCCGCTGCTTCTTCTGCGTGGTAGTTTTGACCCCGTGCTGAAATTGCACCTGGATATGCTGAACCAGTCAAAGGATGTCTTCTTCAATACGATGGAGACGGAGCAGCAATCACGTACGATCGAACTCTGCGAGATCAGCATGAATAACTTGTTGCGGGACGGCGAAGTGGATCATGGTGATTTCATCGACCGGGCCGATGCGCTGCAGGCTTTGGGGAAGACCGTACTGATCTCCAGTAGTGCCGAATTTCATCGCATTGCGACCTACCTGAGTCGTTATACGGCAGAGCCGATTGCCATCATTTTGAGCATCGGCCTTCTCAACGAGCTCTTTAAGGAAAAGTGGTCGGCGAATCTTCCCGGCGGCATCCTGGAGTCTTTTGGCCGGCTTTTCAAGAACCGGGTCCAGCTCTACGTCTACCCCTGGCACAATACGCGCAGCAAGGAACTGGTGACCGCTGATAACTTTAAAGCTCCGGAAAACTGGCAGTTCTTCTACCAGCACTTGCTGCATAACAAGCGCGTCCGTTCGGTTGGTGTTGGCGATCTTTCGCTCTTGGCCAAGACCGGGCGGAAGATCTTAAGTGATATCGAAACCGGAGAGCCGGGATGGGAGCAATGGGTGCCTGAAGAGGCGCATGTGATTGTGCGACGCCAGCATCAATCCGCCCGACACGCCGGCCCCGGGAGTTGAGTGCCCTTGTAGCTTCTTCAGCGGAACCTGTAATAGCCGACTGCTGCCACGCTGAGCCCGAGAAGTACCAGTAGGAGTGTAATGATAAGGTCCACGGCGTGCTGGGGTGGTTAAAGCAATGTGGCTGAGCACGGTGGTAGAAAAAATCATCAAAAACTACTCACAATACTCAGCCACTTTTACCCTAAACGTATTAATAATTAATACAGGTACATCTATGATACAGCTTTCACCAAATAGCCAGCATAAGAAATAGTCTTTTCGGACTATTTCACCATAAGGCGTAAGTTCCTTACTGAACGACGCTGGAGAGTTGGAAGATGGGGAGGAACATGGCCATCACAATCCCACCAATGACAACCCCGAGGAAGCAGATCAACAGGGGTTCCATCAGGGAGGTGAGGGCGCTCACCAGCGTTTCCACTTCCGCATCGTAGAAGTCGGACACTTTGACCATCATTCCGTCGACATTACCGGTTTGCTCACCGGCACGGGTCATGTGCTTCACCATAGGCGGGAAGTAAGGGTCTGAAGCGACGACTTCAGAAACTTGCCCGCCCTGGCTGATGTGCTTGGAAATTTCCTTACAGGCGGCCTCGACGTAGATATTGTTGGAAGCCGCCGAGACAATCTCGAGGGTCCGAAGGATGGGAACCCCGGATCGCATGAGGATCGCGTAAGTACGGCAAAAACGGGACAAATTCACTTTACGGGCCAATTCTCCAATGACCGGTATCTTCAACACCATGGAATCCTTGATGGCGCGGCCTTTGGGGGTTCGGAAAAAGCGCCGCAACAACCAGACGAAGAGGACAAAACCTACAATAATGAAGAGAATATAGGATTTAAGGAAGTCACTGGTGCTGATCAGAATCTGGGTCGGTTTGGGCAATTGTGCGCCAAACTCGTTAAACATATCGGCAAACACCGGAATGACGAAAATGAGCAGGACATTCACAAGGATGACTGCGAGGGCGATCACCGCAATCGGGTAGACCAAGGCACCCTTGACCTTTTTGATCAGTTTGACGGTTTCTTCGAAGTAAATGGAGGTCTTGTCCAGAATTTCGGCCAAGCTACCACTGGCTTCACCTGCTTCGACCATGGAGACAAACAGATTTGGAAAGGCGTTTGGGTAGTCGGAGCAGGCATCGGAAAAGGACCGTCCAGCGGAGACTTCACTGCGGACATTCCGAATGATGATCTGGAAGACCGGGTTCTCGTTTTGTTCCTCGAGCGCCTCCAGCGCCCCGACGAGCGGCAAACCCGCTTCCAGCATGGCGGCGAGCTGCTGGGTAAAGACGGTCAACGCATCCAGTTTGATCTTTTTACGCTTTGCCTGTTTCTCGTAAGCCTTCCTCTTGGCAAGCTTCTGCGACTCCAGGAAACTACGCGTTTTCGAAGCATTCGGGCTGGCGGCGGATGAATTAAGAGTAGCCATTCGTGGTAGATAGATCGGTGAATTCGAGGAGTCAATACGTCACACACGCCAAGTGTCTTTTGCAAGTTCTTGTGGCTCAGCGATCTTTATTTCATATTTTTTTCTCAGAATATGGGCGTATTCCCTCATTTTAAGTCGAAAAAATGACTCTCTGCTGCCTTGACAGCGGTCGCCCCGAAGCTTTTTCTCTACCGCTTTTCTGACATTTAGAGAGGAACGCAAATGAAACCAACCTACAGACCTTCCAAATTAAAGCGCGCCCGCAAGTTCGGTTACCGCGCACGTAAAGCAACCGTCGGTGGCCGCAAGGTGCTGGCCGCACGCCGCGCCAAGGGCCGCTATCGTCTCGCTGCCTAAGCGCGAAGCGCAACGCTGATCCGGTCATGGGCGTCGCAAGACATCTGCGCCTGCGCCGGCAGTCTGATTTCCTGAAGGTCCGCAGTCATGGGCAACGTGTCCACTGCGGACCTTTTATTTTTCAGTGCCTCAACTCCCCCGAACCGGTGCGGACAGAGCCCCGGATGGGGGTGATTGCCAGTCGCCGGGTGGGGAATGCAGTCAAACGCAACCGCGGGAAACGCCTGTTTCGGGAAATATTCCGACGGCATCGCGCCTTGTTGCCGGAAGGCAGTGAGTTGGTAATTGTTCTGCGCAGCCATTTCGACCGGCATCCGTTTGAGGATTTGGAAAATCGCTTTGTCCGGGCCTGCGGAAAAGTTCGCAAATCGGAAGGAAGTGACAACCCATGAAGCCGAAAAGGACAACATGGATCGCCGCTCTGGCCATAGCATGCGTTCGCCTGTATCAATACCTGCTGTCTCCCCTGAAGTATTTCCTCTTCGGACCTTCCTGCGGGTGCCGCTTTCAGCCTACTTGTTCCTGCTATGCCCGTGAGGCCTTTGCACGGCATGGTTTTTTTTATGGCCTCTTTCTGGCTTGTCGCCGCATTCTTCGCTGCCACCCCTGGCATCCCGGCGGATATGATCCAGTTCCGGACTTGAAAAGTTCGACAAAAAAGCCATCTCAACACCCTTCCTTTACACATATAGATGGATAAGAAGAATCTCATTCTGGGTATTGCCTGTATCTGCGCCGGCTTGGGCGTCATGTTCTGGCAAGCGAAAAACATGCAGGAAACGACGCCTGCACCTGCCTCGGAGTCGTTGGAATCACCCACGATAGAAGCGGATGTATCGTCCGAGACCGGGACATCCGCTCCGGCCGTAGCGTCCAGTGATTCGGCCGAGGCTGCCGAAGACCTACTCGTCGGGGAGCTTCAAGACGAGAGGCCGGAACCCGCCGACCTGACACCGGAACAGACCCTGAAGCTGGCCAATGCGTATATTGAGGTCGAATTTACGACACGCGGCGGCGCGATTAAAGATGTTGCGTTCTTGCAGACCAATCGAGGCGGGCGCGACGATTATATCTTCAACCAAGGCACCGAACTCCCGGCGCTGGGGCTGAGCGTGAAGCGGGCCGACGGCAAAATGGTCCGTCTGGCCGGGGACTACCATGTGGTCGCGCAAGATTCACATTCGGTCACCTTTGAAGGCAAGATTCGCGACGGCTTGTTGATCCGCCGCAGCTACCGGCTCGCGACAGAGGAAGCCGAGCATGACCCTTATGTGATCAAGCACAGCACTGTATTTGTGAATGAGTCCGATAGTGATATTCCGCTTAAATCGGTCTATTTCAATCTGGGAACCGCTCAGCCGATTTCCGCCAAGCAATTGCCGAATTTCCTGAATGTCGGCCACTACGACGGTGAAGATGCCGAATTCGTAGCGATCAACAAGTTGACCGGTAGCAAGGGGTTCCTGGGCATGGGCGCCCGTGGGCCGCAAGATGAAATCATCGAGACCGGGAACTACGAATGGACCTCGGTTAAAAATCAGTTTTTTGCCAGCGTGCTTTCCTCGGATCTCTATGCAGACGAGGTGGTTATCCATCTGGTTTATCCGGACAGTGCCGAGCACCCCGACGCGTATCCGGGCATCACCGCCAATGTGGCCTACGAGGTGGGATTGGTCCCCGGTGGCAGCAGCCGCGGCCTGGATTACGAATTGTTTATTGGTCCCAAGGAGTTCAAACGCCTGCAAGCCCTGGGGAACGAGCAAGACCTGGTCATGCAGTTCGGGAAGTTCTTCGGTATCTTCAGCAAGCTGCTGCTATCCTTGATGTACGCCATCCATGCCGTGGTGCCGAGCTGGGGTTGGTCCATCATCATCATGACCGTACTGGTCAAGCTACTGTTCTGGCCCCTGACGGCCAAAGCCAGCAAGTCACAGAAGCGCATGGCCAAGATCCAAGAGCCGATGGCCGCCCTTAAGGAGAAGTACAAGGACAATCCGCAGAAGATCCAGCAGGAGACGATGAAGCTCTTCCGGGAGCATCGGGTCAATCCGGTCGCAGGCTGCCTCCCCATGTTTATCCAAATGCCGATCTTCCTCGGTCTCTTTTACATGCTGCGCAGTGCCTCCGAGTTGCGCCACGAACCCTTCCTATGGGTGCCCGACTTGTCTCAGGCGCATACGGTCTTTGAGATTGCCGGACTTCCGATCAATCCGCTGCCTTTGATCATGGGGGTGACCATGTTCTTGCAGATGCAGATGATGCCGGTGTCACCAACTGCCGATGCCGCCCAGCAGAAGATCTTCAAGCTAATGCCTTTCGTTTTCCTGATCTTCCTGTATAATTTCGCTTCCGGTCTGGTCGTGTACTGGATCACCCAGAACATTCTGACGATCATCCAGCAGAAGATTACAAACAGCCGTCCGGATGAGCCGCTGCCTGCAGCTGCACCTGCTGCGAAGGCGGGCAAGACTCGTTCGAAAAAGTAGTGCGGACGATACTTTCCGCTTTTCGTTTCAACAAAATCGAATCAAATACCTCATATGTCAGGACACAGTAAATGGGCCACAATCAAGCGCGCGAAGGGGGCAGCGGATGCCAAGCGCGGAAAGATTTTCAGCGTCATCAGCAAGGACTTGACGCTTGCAGCGCGTGACGGAGGCGGGGACCCCGGCTTCAATCCGCGACTGCGTACCGTGATCGCCAAAGCCAAGGCGGAGAATATGCCTTCCGACAACATTGATCGCGCGATCAAAAAGGGAACCGGCGAACTCCCGGGGGTGAGTTATGAGGAAATCGTTTATGAGGGCTATGCGCCCGGCGGGGTCGGTTTGATCGTTGAGGTGACGACCGACAACAAGAACCGCTCCGCCTCCGAAGTGCGCAGCACCATGGGCAAGCACGGTGGCAACCTTGCCGGTGTCGGGGCGGTGGCTTTCCAGTTTGAACGCAAGGGGCAATTTATTATCGACGCAAAGTTGATCGACGAAGAAAGCCTGATGGATCTGGCTCTGGAAGCCGGCGCAGAAGACATCAAGAATGAAGAGGATCACTTCGAGGTGATCTGTGCACTTTCCGATTACGATGCAGTCTCCCAGGCACTCTCGGACAAGAACATCGAGATGGAGTCCTCCGAGTTGGTCTACCTGCCGAATATTACGGTGCCGGTCGATGATAAGGAGGTCGCCCGCAAAGTGCTGCATCTGATCGAGAAGTTGGACGAGTTGGACGACGTCAAAGCCGTTCACTCCAATTTCGATATCGCAGATGGTGTATTGGATGAGGAATAGCGCGCTTTTGTAAAAAGCCGCTTGCCAAGCGTATGTATTGGCCACAAATTACAATTATTAAGCCCCTTATGAATAAGCGTATCAAACAACTCGCACTACTTGTTATTTCCGCGTCTGCACTTGCCTTCGTCGGTTGCGATAGCGGTCAAGCCCAGATGGGTCCCAAGGAAACCAATGTCCTTGGTATCGTAAAGTATTCCCAAGCTGACTACTCGGCCGTTCCAACCACCTCGTTTGCGGTGAGTACGGACGAGCTTTACTCCCGTCGCAACTATTCCGGCGACCGTGTGGATCTGCTTTGGGGCTTGATCACGCTTAAGGATTACTAGGCCGACCGGTTCTGATTTTAAAGCCGCTTCGAGAGGAGCGGCTTTTTTATTGTCAACGATTCAGTATGTGAGCGAGATGTGAGCGCTTTGAGATGAGTATCAATGTAGCGGCATTCCTGACTGAGCAAGCACGGCAACAGCCGGATACCTTGGCCGTACGAGCACCTCTGCGGCTTGGTGCGGACGGCTCCATCGGCTATCGGGAGCTGAGCTTTAGCGAGCTTGAAAACGAATCGGGTGCAACCGCCCGCTATCTCGAGTTCCGCGGTGTGACCCGCGGAACTCGGGTCCTGCTCATGGTGAAGCCGGGGCTCGACCTCATCCGCATCGTATTTGCCTTATTTAAATTAGGCGCGGTTCCGATCGTGATTGATCCTGGGATGGGCCTGCGTTCCTTTCTCGCTTGTGTCCGACATTCCAAGCCGGAGGTGCTGGTCGGCATTCCCTTGGCTATCTGGATCTCGCGACTGTTTCGGTCCAGTTTTCAAGCCTTGAACGCGCGTGTCCTTGTGGGACGTGGCTTCGGGACGCATATCCGCGACCATCTCGGAGAGGGGAACTTCCCTGTCGTGGATTCACAGGCAAGCGAACTGGCTGCGGTGCTTTTCACATCCGGTTCCACAGGTCCCGCGAAGGGGGTGTGCTACACACACGGAATGTTTGCCGCCCAAGTCGACGCCATTCGCAACCAGTACGGGATTGAGCCGGGAGAAGTGGATTTGCCGATGCTCCCGGTTTTTGCGCTCTTCAATCCGGCGCTTGGCATGTGCACGGTCGTTCCACAAATGAATCCGAGTCGTCCGGCGACCGTGGATCCCGCCAAGATCGTTCAAGCGATCCGTCAAAACGAAGTGACCAATAGTTTTGGCTCACCGGCCTTATGGACGAAAATCGCGCGGTATTGCGTGGCTCAGCAAATTACGCTCCCGAGCGTTAAACGCATCTTGATGGCCGGGGCACCGGTACCACCGGCACTCATGGAAATGATGCAGCCCATCATTCCCAATGGCGAGATTCACACACCATATGGTGCGACTGAGGCCTTGCCGGTCTGCTCCATTTCTGCCTCCGAGGTGCTGTCGGAAACCGAAGCCAGGACCAAGCAGGGCGAGGGAACCTGTGTTGGCCGGACACTTCCAGGGGTGAGCGTGCGTATTATCCAACCGGTGGAGGGGCCTATTCCGAGTCTTTCGGATGCGATAGAGCTGGATACTGGCTGTATCGGCGAGATACTGGTCCAAGGCCCCTCGGTAACCCGAGAGTACGACCACCGTCCCGAAGCGGACGCCCGCGCCAAAGTGACGGACGGCGACGGGTATTGGCACCGCATGGGAGATCTTGGGTGGCTGGATGTGCAGGGCCGGCTCTGGTTTTGCGGCCGGGTTGTTGAGCGCGTGGTTTCAAGTGGCAAGACCTACTACACGGATTGCTGTGAAGCGGTTTTCAACCTGCATCCGGATGTGTATCGCTCGGCCCTGATCGATTTGGGTGGGGGGAACCCGGCGATCGTTATCGAACCGGAGCAGCAAGCCTATCCCCGCACGAAAGAAGCCGAGACGGCCTTCCGGCAGAGCCTGGGAGCACTCGCATCGAAAAATCCACTGACTTCGGATATCGATACCTTCTTTTTTGAGAAGCAGTTTCCGGTCGATGTGCGGCATAATGCCAAGATCCATCGCCTGAGCTTGGCGAGAAAGTACGCTTTGAAAGCGTGAGTTCGTGAGGCGCTGAAGCACAGGCTTGCTTCAGCGCCTCATGCAGTTTGGATAGCGTGCATGCCGAGAGTCTTATTCCTGGGAGATATAGTCGGGCGTCCGGGCAGGACGCTGGTTCGTGAACGCCTGCAGTCGCTGCGCGAGGCCTATGCGGTGGACCTCGTCATTGCCAACGCCGAGAACTCCGCCGGTGGGGCAGGTATTACCGCCAAAATCGCGAATGAGCTCAAGGAGAGCGGGGTGGATGCGATCACGCTCGGCGATCACACTTGGGACCAAAAGAACTTCGAAAGCGAAATCGACCAACTGGTCCATGTGTGCCGTCCGGCCAACCTACCGGTCCGAAATCCTGGCCGAACTTATCTCATCATCGAAAAGGACGGCTTCCGCTTGGGGATATTTACCGTGCTGGGGCGCAACTATCTGGCGATGAAGGCGGACGAGTGTCCCTTTAAGTGTGCCGACCGTCTGTTGGACGAACTGAAGAGCCAATGCGACGCGGTGTTTGTCGAAGCGCACATGGAGGCGACTTCCGAAAAAATCGCATTCGGCTGGCATCTGGACGGTCGCGCGGCTGCAGTTGTCGGCACGCACACGCATGTCCCGACCGCCGATGGACGTGTCCTTCCCGGAGGGACCGCCTATCTGACCGATGCAGGCATGTGCGGCCCCTATGAATCTGTTCTCGGGCGGGACATCAAGGAGGTTATCACCACTTTTCTGGACGGAATGAAGCGTCGTTTCCCAGTTGCGGAAAATGACGTCAGGTTGTGTGGCTGCCTCATTGACGTCGATGCCTCTAATGGATTGGCAACTCATTTCGAGCGCATCGAAAGCCGCTAGCAGGCCCCGCGACTACTTTGAGTGGTAGATCTGGGAGTTGCTGAGACGGATCTGGTTAAAGCGGCCAAGCACCTGTTTGAGGATCTGTTCGCCATCGAGTCCCATACTCTCACGCAGTTGGGAAACCGAGTTTCCATGCTCGACGAATTTATCCGGCCATCCGATGCGCTGCACCGGACAAGTGATGCCGGCTTCTTGCAGCGTTTCAAGGACCCCGGCACCAAAGCCGCCAGTGATCACATGGTCCTCCATGGTCACGAGCAGCTTTGTGTTTTGGGCGGACTCGATCAGGGCGTTCCGGTCGATCGGCTTGGCGAAGCGCGCATTGACCACACCAGCCGTGATGCCGTGCTCGCTGAGTCGCGCAGCGATTTTCTCTGCTTCCGCGACCATTGAGCCGATCGCCCAAATATCAATCTCTGCGGTTTCCTGAAGACGTTCGGATTTACCGATCTCGATGACCTGTGGGACCTCCTTCATGGCCACGCCAGTACCATTTCCCCTCGGATACCGGATAAACGCCGGCCCCTTGAATTCGAGGCCGGTGGCGATCATGTCTGCCAGCTCGTCCTCATTGGATGGTGCCATGATGACGACTCCGGGAACCGGGCGCAAATAGCTGATATCAAAGAGACCGTGGTGGGTGGCACCGTCATTCGGAGACAAGCCGGCACGGTCCATACAGAAGAGGACCGGCAATTGCTGAAGGGCCACATCGTGAATAATCTGGTCGTAGGCGCGCTGCAGGAAGGTCGAGTAGATCGCGCAGACCGGATGGAAACCTGAGGTTGCGAGACCGGCTGCGAAGAGGACCGCATGCTCCTCGGCGATTCCCACATCAAAGAACTGCCCGGGCAATGCGTCCGCCAGAAGGTTCATTCCGGTCCCGGAAGGCATGGCTGCCGTGATGCCCAACACATTCGGGTCCTTGCGTGCCAATCCGACCAGGGTCTTGCCCATCACGTCCTGATACTTCGGGGCTGAAACCTGCTTGGAACCACTCGCCTTACCGGTGTCACGATCAAAGGGGCTTGCCCCATGGAAACGTTCCGGGTTCTTGATCGCAACCTCATAGCCTTTCCCCTTGGTGGTCAGGACGTGAAGGAGGACCGGTTGCTGGGCCGCTTTGGCGAATTCGAGGTAATGTTCGACCTGCTTGTGGTCATGTCCGTCGATCGGTCCTATATAGCGGATTCCGTACTTTTCAAAAAGTGAGGATGAAACAAAGAAATCCTTGGTTTCCCGCTTCCATTTGGAGCCAAACTGAATGATCGATTCACCGCCGGGAACTTTCTGCAGCAGGGACTCGATATCATCATTGAGACGGTTGTAGATCGGATTCGTGATCAGTTCGTTGAAATAACGGGGGAGGGCGCCCACGTTCTTGGCAATCGACCACTTGTTATCGTTCAGAATGATGATCAGGCGTTTGGTCGAGGCCGTGACATTATTCAAGGCCTCCATGGTGATGCCGCAGGTAAATGCCGCATCTCCGCAGACGGCGACCACATGCTCATTCGAGCCTCGCTTGTCACGGGCCGAAGCCATGCCCAACGCAGCCGACAGGGCAGTGCCGGCGTGACCGGCGCCAAAAGCATCATGTTCACTCTCGGCACGGGTAAGAAAGCCGCTGAATCCGCCGCTTTGCCGCAACTTGTCAAAACGTGCGTCATTCCGGCCAGTCAGCAGTTTGTGGACATAGCCCTGGTGCGCGACGTCGAACACAAAGCGGTCCACAGGTGTATTGAAAATGCGATGCAGGCCGATCGTGAGTTCGACTACGCCCAGGTTCGGGCCTACATGTCCGCCATTGTGGGAGGTGGTCGTAATGATGCGCTCGCGTATTTCAGCTGCCAGGGCCGGCAGTTGCTCAGTCGACAAGGCCTTCACATCGTCCGGGCCATGAATGGTATCCAAGAGGGACATTTAAATGTATCGATTCAGTGGTTCCGGTATTACGCGTCCGAAGGGTCGTCTTCGAAAGCCTCAGTTGTACCAGTATCAAGGTTCAACTTCTCGATTTTGAGCTCCGCCTCGTTCAGCTTCGACTGGCAGGCCTTAAGCAGGCGACTTCCTTCCTCGAATTTTGCAACTAGCTCAGCCAGTGGTGTTTCCCCACCTTCCATCTCCTCGATAATGGTTTCGAGTTTCTCCAAGGCTTGCTCAAAACTAAGCGACTCCACAGATTTTTTCGTCATAATTAAAGGGACTAATGCTTATAGCTTAGGACCTTCAGGTCGAGAACAGAGACAGAAGTTTTTCCGCATTAACGGAACGAGTTGCATGCCCATCACTTTGATCTAGTTTCACCACGTGTCCCTGGGTCGACGATACATACGAGATGAACGCCGCATGATTCGTATCGCCGTGGCGTTGAGCTCCGCGATCGCCCTGCTGGCCATCCTACTGGGGCACCACATTCGTCCACGTACCGAGCCTGTGGAACCGGAAACAGTTTGGGCCTACATTGCGGAAACCGCACCGCAGTCCGGAATTGATGCGGAGTTTGTCTATGCGCTTGCATGGGCGGAAAGCAGCTTGAATGCGAAAGCCCGAAGTTCGGTTGCCCGGGGCATCATGCAAGTCACCCGGGGGGCATGGGAGCAGGTAAGTGATGAATCCTACAGGGAGGCATGGGAATGGAAGACGAACATTCGTGTCGCGGTCGATTACCTGGCATTTTGCAAGGACTACCTTCAGGAGAACGGGCATTTCAGCTATCCGCTGCTGGCCGCGAGTTACCGCTACGGACCGTACTATGTCAGCGATAAGGGATTTGATGTCAATAGGATGCGAAAGCCGTCAAACAGCATATACCGTCAGATCTTCCAGGGGAACTCCCGCCCCGTCTCACCTCCGTACCCGGACTAGGGCAGGTTACTGACTTCGGGGTAGATTTGCCCGGTCGCACCGATTTTAAATCGATAGACTTTGCCGGGTATCATCTGCAGGTAGCTGACATTGCCGTAGACGGCGGTGATACCCTCCTTGTCCAGGGCGAGCGGGTTATTGGATAAGCTCCAGATAGCATCCCAGAAGACCTGCTGGTCCTTGTTTCTGAGTTTTTGCGTGATCGCATCGTAGTAGCGCTCCGGTGCCGCGCCTGCCACTTCGATGGACTCGCCGTTATCCGGAGCCGTATGCTCCCCATAGACCCGGCGCCAAAGATACAGCGCCCTTTGCTTCCCCTCCCGGACCACTTGATCATCGAATTTAACGATCATGGCATCGAAATGAATCACATCGCCGGGAATGTGGAAGAGCTGCTCGGACACCACCAGCTCCGGCTTGCCGGCTGCCGTTTGGACGAAGCGCACAACCGTTTCCACTTGGCCGAATTCGTCCCGGGACTGTTCCTGGACCAAGGCATAGCCGATGGATTCCTCGTGGGCCAGGTTGCGAATGGCCTGGTTCAATTGATAGTTCTCAGTAAGCAGTTCATGGATGCTGCTACTGGAAAAATAAAAGCTCACGCCAAGTATGGCAGCCGTCAGAATGGCTGCCATGGCGACCAGATATCCCAGGACTTTCCCCTCGTTGCGCAACATGACAGAGCGATAGGCAAAGGAACTGTGCAGGTCAATGGTATCGCTCACGAAATACGGCCTTGTAGTGAAAAAGGAGTAATTACTGTTGAGATTCTCCCGCACATTCAGACTTTATGGCGCTGTGAGTGATCCGAAGACATTTGATTACCGGTCCGTCCGGAAGGATTTTCCTATCCTTGCCTCGCAGGTACGCGGCAAGCCTCTGACCTATCTGGACAATGCCGCGACCGGGCAGAAGCCCCTTGCGGTTGTCGAGGCAGTGCAGCGCTACTACGCATTGGAAAATTCCAATATTCACCGGGGTATTCACTACCTGAGTGAAAAAGCGACCGACGCCTATGAAGCGACCCGGGGTAAAACCGCAGCGTTTATCGGTGCGACCGATCCGGACGAAATCATCTTCGTGCGTGGAACCACCGAAGGCATTAACCTTGTGGCGCATGGTTTTTCGAATGCGATCCTTCAAGCGGGTGATGAAATTCTTATTTCGCACATGGAGCACCACGCCAACATTGTGCCCTGGCAAATCGCAGCCGAACGCACCGGAGCGGTGCTGAAAGTGATTCCGGTGCTGGATGACGGTTCGCTTGATATGGAGGCTTACGAGGACCTCTTGAGCGAGCGGACAAAGCTGGTATCTATCGTGCACATCTCGAACGCGCTTGGCAGCATCAATCCGGTTGAAGCGGTGATTGAGAAGGCGCACGCACGCGGCATTCCGGTGTTGGTGGATGGCGCACAGTCCTCCCCCCACATGCCGATCAACGTGGCTGCGATGGGCTGCGACTTCTTCGTCTTTTCCGGCCATAAGGTGTTCGGTCCCACCGGGATCGGAGTGCTCTGGGGAAAGCGGGAATGGCTGGAGCGCCTGCCGCCATATCAGAGCGGCGGCGATATGATCGAAAAGGTTGATTTTGAAGGAACGACCTACAAGGGGATCCCCGGCAAGTTCGAAGCGGGCACGCCTCATATTGCCGGTGTGATCGGCCTCTCGGCCGCGATTGACTACCTGCAGGGGCTTGATCGTTCCGCTGCCTTGGCGCACGAAGGCGCCTTGCTACAGGCGGCTACGGAGCAACTCTCTGCCATTGACGGCCTTCGTATCATCGGCACCGCCGCGAAGAAAGCATCGGTGGTTTCATTCCTCATTGACGAGGTACACCCACATGACATCGGCACCTTTCTGGATGCAGACGGGGTGGCTGTCCGTGCCGGTCATCATTGTGCCATGCCGCTGCTGAAGCGCTTCGGAGTCCCCGCTACGGCACGTGCATCATTCGCATTCTACAATGACTTCGAAGACGTGGAGCGTCTAGTCTCAGCAGTGAGCAAGCTCAAGCGATTCTTCACTTAGATGATGGACCGCAGGTTTCAATCCTGCAAAATGCCGATTCATCTGTCCATTGGTTTCAGAGCCCGCGGAATGTTATCATTTAGCTTTTAAAATTAGCAGCAATTGGCCAAACTGAGGGGTATTCGAACGCGTTCTTTTCCTAATCTTTCCGGATTAAAGACACATGCCTAAACACGCTTCGATGTTACCTTGATACATTTTCTGCCCCAGCAAACCCGAGTCTACAAAGTCATGTCTTCATCTCCAAATATTCCATCTAAAGTCCGTTTTGCACTGGTCGGGTGCGGTGTGATCGCAAAGACACAGGTCCGAGCACTGCTTGAGATGAAAGAGCAGGTGGACTTGGTCTGCCTGTGCGATATCGACGAAAGCCAAGCACAGGCACTTTCCGAGGAATTTGACATCCCGACAATGGATCTGGATACGCTTTGCCGCGATACCACGATCGAGGCGGTGACGGTCTGCACCCCCAGCGGGCTTCATGCGGACCTCGCGGTTCGCCTCATGGAGGCAGGCAAGCATGTCATCGTCGAGAAGCCGATGGATATCACAGTCGAGGCTTGCCAGCGCATGCTTGACGCGGCCAATGACTCGGGAAGAAAACTGGCGGTCATCTCGCAGCACCGCTTTGATCCATCATCCCGTGCCGTGATCGCAGCTCGCGAGAAGGGGGATCTGGGGGAACTCGTCTTTGTGGAAGCACGCGTTCCTTGGTTCCGATCCCAGGAATACTACGATTCCGCAGGTTGGCGCGGCACGATGGCCATGGACGGCGGCGGTTGCATGATGAATCAGGGGATCCATACCATCGACCTGATGCTCTGGATGGCGGGCCCCGTGCGCCGGGTGAGTGCGCAGACACGCATTTGTGCGCATGAGCGCATTGAAGTCGAGGACCTCGCCCTCATCACCGTAGAATTTGAAAACGGCATGCTGGGGTCGGTCATGGCCTCCACTTCCCTGTATCCCGGCTATCCTTGCAGTCTCGGCCTCTACGGGCAAAAAGGGTCTGCATTGATTGAGGGGGACGGCTTAAAGACACTCGCCGTCGAGGGTAAAGAGACACTGGAAGGGGAGGGCGCCAATGCTCATGCCCGGCAAGTGGCCGCCGGAGGTACACGCTCCGCTACCGCCGCAGTGGATGCGGGCGAGTCGTATCAATGGTCCTGGGGGGATGCCCATCAGGCGCAATTTCAGGATTTCGTAGAGGCCATCCGTGAGGATCGTTCGCCGGCAGTCGACGGACACTGCGGGTTGGCTGCGGTCGAGTTTATCCTGGCCTGTTACGAGTCGGCGAAGGCCGACGGCCAGTGGGTCCATTTGACTGGATCGGCTTGCCTGGCCTAAAATCGCCCAATCTGCGTGCGATTCAAGTAGGGCAGGCCCCATGCCGGAACCTGCCCTACGAAACCATTAATAGACATCGCGGAGGTAGCGCTTCTCCGCCTTCATCTTTTTGATGTATTCGGAAGCGGCCTCTTCGCCCATGCCGCCTTGCTCGGCGACAATCTCGTGCAGTGCATTGTCGACATCTGTGGCCATGCGCGAAGCGTCACCACAGACATAGAAGCAGGCACCTTCCTCAAGCCAGGCGAACATCTCCTTTGCATTTTCACGTATGCGGTCCTGCACGTAGACTTTGTCCGCCTGGTCGCGTGAGAACGCGACATCCAGCTTGCTGAGCAAGCCGTCCTTCAGATAGCTTTGCCATTCCGTTTGATAGAGGAAGTCCGTCAAATAATGTTGGTCGCCGAAAATCAGCCAGTTCTTGCCAGGCGCCGCCACTGCTTTGCGCTCTTCGATGAATGCGCGGAAGGGGGCGATACCGGTCCCCGGACCCACCATAATGACAGGAGTCGAGGGATCGGCAGGAAGCTTGAAGTTCTTATTCGGCGTAACAAAGACTTCCGCCTTCTCTCCCACACCAATGCGCTCCGCGAGATAGGTCGAGCAGACGCCCTTGCGTTTGCGTCCATGGGAGTCATAGCGCACAACACCGACTGTCAGGTGGACCTCTTCCGGATGAGCCTTGATGCTGGAAGCAATCGAGTAGAGGCGTGGAGGCAGTTTGCGCATAATGCTGACGAGCGCATCCGCGGAGATGGACTCAGCCGGAAAATCATGTAGCACATCGATCAGCTCACGACCGTAGAGATATTCCTGAAGCTTTGACTTATTGGCCGGATCCAGCAGCGCATCGAGCTTCTTGTCTTTTGAGATCTCGTAGTAGCGGTTGAGTACGGGAAGGGAGATGCCGGTAACATCCAGCTTTTTCGTCAGGGCGTCACGCAGGGTGAAGTCGCCGTCCTTCAGGGAAACCGGTGTTTCCGCATCCAGTTGTGTTGTCTTGAGAATGTCTTCTACGACGTCCTCCGCATTGTGGGGGATGACCGCGAGTGCATCGCCCACTTCGTAGTCAAGGCCCGAACCTTCCAAGTCGAATTCCAAGTGAATCGTTTCCTTGGCCGAGCCGCGCCCATTGAGCAGGACGCGCTCCTTGAGTTGGGCGGGGAAGGGGTTCTTGCGCGAATACTTGACCGCGGGGGCAGCGACGGCAGGGGCCGCCTGTGCTTCCGGAGCTTCCGCCACGCTGACATTTGCCTTTTTCAAGGCGGAGAGGGCACCCTTGCTCCATGCGGCATAATCATCGTCGTAATCGACATCGCAATCCTGGCGATCGAAGATACGTGTTGCGCCGAGAGATTCGAGACGGGTATCGAAGTCCTGCCCCATCTTGCAGAAATGCTCATAGCTGGTATCACCCAAGCCAAGTACTGAGAAATGCAGGCCATCGAGTTTGGGAGCGCCGTCCGCCATAAAGGCTTCGTGGAAATCCGTGGCGTTTTCCGGCGGATCACCTTCGCCCCAAGTACTGACCAGTACCAGTAGGTTCTTCAGCCCCTTCAGCTTGGCAGGCGTGACGTCTGCCATATTGAGGACCGTACTTTTAAAGCCGGCAGACTCGGCCGCCTTGGCCGTTTGGTCGGCGAGGGCTTCCGCATTGCCTGACTCCGACCCGTAGAGTACTGTCAATTCAGGTTTTGCAGGGATTGACGGGGCTGGGGCGGCGGCGACGACAGCCCCCCCCTGACCGATACGCAAGCCGCTTATGAAACCCTCGATCCAAAGCAATTGCTCCGGATTAAGGTTCGGGAGCAACTTGTTGAGCAAGTCTGCTTGTTCACTTGAAATGGGCGCACCGGCCGGAACTTGTGGAACTGTCTTTGACATCGTGTCTTGTCTTCGTTGAAAAGAATGAACTAAGCACTCTTAGGGTGAATTGGCTAGCAAGAATTGACTCCGCCAACGCTTTTCTTAGGTTTTTGAGTGACAAACCTAAGAAAAGAACCCATTTACCATTTCATACGTCGCGGAACTCGCACAGGGAACACCGGGACAGAACCAGATTTTGAAGGACACAGCACATGATCTCCGATAGCGAATCCGCACCTAAACTTCACAAGAATGAAGGCATCAAGTCGAACAGCAACTACCTCAGGGGGACTATCCTGGAAGGGCTTGCAGACGTATCGACGGGTGCCATTTCGGCCGACGACGGGCAATTGACCAAGTTTCACGGCGTCTATCAGCAGGACGACCGCGACGTCCGCAGCGAACGCCGGAAGCACCGTCTGGACAAGGCTTATTCCTTCCTTGCCCGAATCTGCCTGCCCGGAGGGATCGCGACGCCCGAGCAATGGCTGGTCATAGATGAATTGGCGAACTATTGTGCCTTTAATACCATCAAGCTGACCACGCGGCAGGCCTTTCAATTGCACGGCATCCTCAAGGGCAATTTAAAGCAGACCATCAAATCTGTAAATGATGCGATGATGACGACGCTGGCGGCTTGCGGTGATGTAAACCGTAATGTCATGTGCAACCCGAACCCATTCACCTCGGCGGTGCATGAAGAAGTTCAGGCCGTAGTGGAGGCCATTGACAGCCACCTGAAGCCACAAACGCCAGCCTATTCGGAAATCTGGCTCGACGGTGAAAAAATTACGAGTGGGGAAGATGAAGTGGTTGAGCCACTGTACGGGAAGACCTACCTCCCCCGTAAATTCAAGATCGCGTTTGCGATCCCGCCCCGGAATGACGTGGATGTCTTTGCGCACTGCTTGGGCTATATCGCGGTGGTCGAGGATGGAAAACTGGCCGGCTTCAATGTTACCGTTGGCGGCGGCATGGGCATGACCCATGGCAATGAAAAGACTTTCCCTCGCCTGGCGGACGTCCTCGCATTCTGCACACCCGATCAAGCCTTGGCTGTGGCGGAACAAATCGTAGCGATCCAACGCGATTTCGGCGACCGTGTGGACCGTGCGCATGCACGCTTCAAGTACACGGTTGAAGATCGAGGGGTCGAGTTTATCCGCGCAGAACTGGAGAAACGTCTGGGCTATCAGTTGGAGGACGCCCGACCTTATGCATTTGCAAGTACGGGTGACCGCTACGGTTGGGTCGAAGGCAGCAACGGCAAGTGGAACCTGGGGCTCTTCATCGAGGGAGGGCGTATCATAGACCGCGAAGATGCGCCCCTGAAGTCAGGGATGAAGGCGATTGCCCAAGTCCATAAAGGAGATTTTCGCCTGACCGCGAACCAGAACCTGATTATCGGTAACGTTGCGGCTGAAGATAAGGCGGGGATTGATGCCTTGGTCAAGGAGTACAAGCTCGACACCTACAAGACGGCATCCGGGTTGCGCCGCAATCAGATCGCTTGCGTTGCTTTGCCCACCTGCGGACTTGCATTGGCCGAGTCGGAGCGCTACCTCCCCAATCTGGTCAGTGACCTTGAAGTGATCCTGGAGGAGGCTGGCTTGCAGCAGGACGATATCATCATCCGGTCCACCGGTTGCCCGAATGGTTGTGGTCGTCCCTATTTGGGGGAAATCGGCCTGGTGGGCAAGGTGCCGGGCAAGTACAACCTTTACCTCGGAGCCGGTTTTGGCGGCGAGCGTCTGAATAAACTCTACCGCAGTTCGGTGACGAACGAGGAAATCATCGAACTCCTGCGCCCCATCTTCCTTCATTATGCCAAGGAGAGAAATGAAGGGGAGCGATTCGGCGATTTCGTTATCCGGTCCGAATATGTTAAGGCCACCCCCGCGGGAAACCGATTCCATTCGGATCTTTCGGAAAGCGCTAAAGCATAAGCACGTTTAGAGATTATTTTAAAATCGAGAGGCACGCTCCATACCGGACGTGCCTCTTTTTGTGGCACCAGTTTTTGCTGAAATATAAAGAATAAACGCCCCGGAAAACACTTAGAAAACGGGGAGGTAATAACCCAAATTCGAACCTAGGGTATACATCCTACGGGTTGCTTGAATTGTAAAAAAAGTCTGAAGCGTCTGTAAGCAATCTGTATAAGCCGCTAAACACTAGTAATTTATATTGTTAAAGAAATTTACCGTCGTGTCAGTGGAGCCGGAACGGAACTCTCAAAATGACACGCCTACATATATTTCTCCCCCCCCTTAAAGCCTACGCAATTTTCGCATGGATATTACTTAGTGGTTTGCCGTCGTACCTGCAGGGGCAGACCGTACCGGAAGGGTATCGTGAAGCCAGCCTGAATGGCCGTACTGTTTTCGGCCTCGATCCGGCGTGGTTGGATGGACGTGAGTTTGAGAAGGTCTTCGATTCCGATGCGGACTCTTTCTACGATTATCTCTACGGTGCCGATTCAACCTGTTTTGTGGGGATCGATTTCGGAGAGGCCATCCAAGCTGCAGAGATCCACTTCACTCCGCGCTCCGCTAGAGAATCCCGCATGGTCGGGGGACTTTTCCAAGGATCCAATGAGAGCAGCGTGAGTGGCTATGAGACGATCTATGAAGTCACCGCCCAGCCGGCCCGAACAGATCATGTCATCGCAGTGGTCACGAGCCAATCATACCGCTACTACCGCTACCTCGCTCCCATCGGCTCCTACGGCTCGATCGCCGAATTCGACATCGTGCCCGTCGAATCAAGCAGCAGCGAGACTACGACCGACACCGCCACGGATACCACCACAGACACAACCACGGACACCGCCACTGACACAACCGTTGAGGCCCCTCAGGGCTACACGGAGCTGGACTACGATGGACGACTCATTTTTGGCCTCGAGCCCGCCTATGCCGCCGGCCGTGAATTCGACAAGGCATTTGATGGCGATGCCACGACCTTTTACGATTACATCTACAGTGATGCGGAACCTTTTATAGGCTTCGACCATGGCAGCGCCGCCCAACCGGCCATTTTCCAGTACACGCCCCGTGAGGGCTATCCGGCACGTCTCGTTGGTGGCCTGCTACAGGGGTCGAACGAGGGCCCCTACAGCGGCTACGTTACGCTCTACGAAATCACAGAGGTTCCGGAAGAGGTCGCACAGGAAGTGGTCCTGAGCATTGAAGATACCTACCGCTACTACCGCTACCTGGCGCCGAACGGTTCGCACGGTAGCATTGCCGAATTCGATGTGATCATGGCCGATGACAGTTCCCTGACGACAGAGGAAGAGACAAGTACCAGCGAACCGGAAGTGACTCCGGTTGAGCCGGAACAACCGGTGGTGGATGAGGGGACGCACCGAGACGACGAACTCGATGGTGTCGCGGTCTTCGGGATGGACCCATCCTGGCGTGACAGCAATGACTTTGAAGCGGCTCTCGATGGCGACCCCACCACTTACTATGATTTCCGCTACAGCACCAAGGAGTCCTATGTCGGCATCGATCTGGGGGCCGCGGTCGTGCCGAGTGCTATTCGTTTCACGCCTCGCAAGGGCTGGGCGATCCGGATGATCGGAGGCCAGTTTCAGGGTTCCAACGAAAGCAGCACCAGCGGATTCGAAACGCTGCACCTGATCAACTATTTCCCGGTTGACGGCGAACAAGTGGTTGAATTCGCCGCAGCGGAGGCCTACCGCTACTACCGCTACCTGGCACCGGCCGGTTCCAACGGCAACATCGCGGAGTTTGCAGTGGATGTCGTCGATGCCGGCTCGGAGGACGAAGTGGCGGTCACCGAACCCGACACTGGTACCGGCACCGACACAGGAGGCTCTTCCAGTAGCGATCCGGTCGAACCGGATACCACCGTACCGACTAACAGCAGTGTTACGGTGGCGGACGACGGAACAAACAGCTTTAACGTCGAGATCAGCCTCGATGCCGCCGGACAAGTCTCCGCTGCGGTCTACGATGCCGACGAGCACCTGGTCAAAACGCTTCTGCAAGGAGAGGCACTTGAGGCCGGCACGCATCAGTTGGTCTGGGACGGATTGGACCGTGACGGAAATACAGTGGCGACGGGCGACTACACGCTGAAAGTACTTCGTTCGGACGGCCTGACCGCAGAATTCGTCACAAACCTCGGGGTCAACCCCGATTCCGCGCCCTACGATTTCTGGGTCGGCAACCACCAGGGTGGGGCATCCTCGATTGCGATCGATTCAACCGGCATGTACGTGGCAGCCGAAAAGACCGAAACAGCTCCGGTTTTGCTCAAGCAGTCACTAGATGGTACCGTCCGTTATTGGACGAAGGAACGTGGCGATGTGACCAACGGGCGTTACCAGGGCGGCACGGCAATGGCCAGCGACCAGAACGGTACACTCTACATGCTTCAGCAAAATGGTTACCTTCAAGTTATTGACGGCGATGACGGTTCTCTGGAAGCCAGCTGGGATGTGCTTCCCTCGGACCTGACCCGTGACCTCTTTATCTATCAAAATACAATGGATGAGGTGTCAGGCGCCGACCTGGCCGCCTACGGCAATACCATCGTCATCAGTTACCGCGACCATAATAAGGTCTCCTGGCTGAATCCGGCAAACGGCAGTATTGTGAAAGAAATGACTTTCACCGCGCCCCGTGGCGTCGCGGTGGGTTCCGATGGCGAGGTCTTGGTCATCAGCGACAATAAGGTTTACAGTTACCTGAACGGGACGGTGACCACAGTTATTGCTTCCGGCTTGAACAACCCTCAACGCCTGAGCATCGATGCCAGCAGCGATACGATCCTAGTCACTGAGGGCGTGCGCGCCTCACAGGTCAAGCGCTTCGATCGCAGCGGTAATTTACTGGCAAGCTACGGCGATGCCGATGGCCGCGCCTTTGGCACCTACAATGGAGAGAACTTTAACGGGGTGCGTGACATTGAAGCCGATGCAGAAGGTGGTTTTGTGGTGGTCGAACCGCAGGTACCGCCACGCCGCGTGGCACATTTCTATGCCGATGGCAGCCTTCGTAACGAATGGATTGGTGGCGCCGACTACTACGCCTGGGCGGAACCGGATCCGCGTGATCCCGAGAAGGCATGGGTCTTTACCGGCGACGGTCTAATCCTCTCACAAATCGATTTCGACACCGGCAAATGGTCCATTTTGGAAACCTGGTTGCCGGAAGAAATGGTCGGCGGCCTGATCGTCCAACCGAAGGGCCAGTATGGTCGTTGGCGAGTCCTGTACAACGGCACACAACGCTATCTTGTCTGCGAGGATACCGCCCAGGTATTCGCTCACAGCGACGGCGATCTCCGGGCCGTGTCCATTTCGACGAATGATTCGGACACGATCGCGATTGCCAAGGAAATCGCAGGATATACCGGGTCGGTCTATTCCTTCCGCTGGTTGGACGGCAACGGGGATGGCGAACCGCAGGCGTCCGAATTCACATTCTCGAATATTGGCAACGCTCCTTGGCCGCGCAATGTAAATGAGGACTTCAGCCTCATCGGCTATGACCGGCCGGACACCGCCTTCAACGTGGTAAAGACCGATGTCATGTGGAGTACCTACGGGCCCTATTACCCGATCGCCCGTGAAAGTGGCCTGAACGTCGTGGTAGCTAGCAAGACGATCAGCAGTCGTGCCGGTGTGCGTGGTAGTGGCGCCTACCAATCGCCGGATGGCAATTTCTACGCTCACTACCACCTTGAAGGCGAAGAGCATCACGGCGCGGCATGGCCAACCAACTGGGCAGGTGAATCCCGCTTCGTGAAATGGAGTGAAAGCGGTGAAGAGCTCTGGTCTGTCAGCCGCCACGCCTACCATGGCGGCTTGGCCGGAGGCCCCGGCAGTACTTCCTATGTCAAGACGCCGGCTGGCCAGCTTCATGTTCCGGTCAAGGTCATCGGTGAAACGGCTGACTGTGTGGTCCTTGCCGACCGCGTGGAAACCCCCGGCATGGCCTGGAGCAAAGACGGTCTCTATGTCGGCTCCGTACTCGATCACCGCACGGAAGACGGCTTGCCGGACATCGTGTACTCCTGGTGGCAAACCGACCAGGGGGAAGAGTCGATCATGACCTCTGACAACGCAAACGGTGGCAGCCTGATTGAGTATGAGGACGGTACGGTACTTTGGTACACCCAAGGCCGCAACAATGTCCCGGTCTACAAAGTGACCGGATGGGACAAGGTGGTGCGTTTCGAAACCAGCTTCAGCCTGAATGGGCCGGCCACTGTGGCTGAGGCGGCCGGCACTGGACTGGTTGCCCGGTATTACAACGGCGAGTTCGAAGGTTCCGCCCTGTTGACCCGCACGGAAACACAGATCTGGCATGGTGTCAGCGGTGTGGATGATGTCGTAGACGGCCCCGATGGCCCGGCCTACAGCTGGGCTTCCGGCCCGGCCGCCGGTACCAGCGGCAATTTCTCCGTTCGCTGGAAGGGACAGGTCGAGGCCCCCTTGAGTGAGGACTTCACCTTCTCGGTTTACAATCGCGGACGTACCCGGATGTGGATCAATGGACAACAGATCATCTTCTCTTGGAACGACCTGATCGGACGGACCGAATCCGAACCTGTGCGTCTGGTGGCAGGGGAGCGCTATGACATCCAAATCGATTTCTACAGCAACGAGTCGTCTCCGGCGATCAGCCTGAATTGGGAGTCAGTCAGTCTCGATCGTAAACGTATCCCCAGCGCTTATCTCTATGCCGTTGATACCGCAAGCACCCACGAGCAGCTTCGCGACGCCACCGACTATATCGACTCCGCGACCTTCGACATGGAGTCCGGTGATATTGAAAGCGGCATGATCGACAACTTCAGCGTATCCGGCTATCGTCAGCGCAGCATGGGCAAAACCGGAGCCTGGCTCGGGTATGAGAACATCAACTTCTCCACGGGGCTGAGCCTGGGACACATGATGGCGCGCGGTTACCCTTCCGGCACCGCAGTCTTCCCTGTCAAGCTGGCGGTTCGATTGGACAGTCCGAATGGCACGACTATCGCCGAGTTCAGCTTGAGCTCAGAGGTCGAGACCCACACGGTCGACCTGAGTGCGGTTAGCGGTGTGCATGACATCTACGTCGTCAATACCACTTCTACGGAATGGCACTATATGGATTTTCGTTGGTTACGGTTTGAGTAGCCGTTTAGGAGTGATGAGTAATGCACTGTCCGGCTTACCGAAAGGGGGCCGGACAGTTTGTATTATCGTCCGGGCTTGGCATGCCTGAAGTTTTAAGCTCGCGCCTCGGCTGACGGCTTTGTTCTTAATAGGACTTACATCGCTGAATTTACCTGGACTGCCGCACTTTTGAACCTGTCACCACAGAGACTACAACGTTGGGCCACCTTGTTGGGCACCTATTTTTTCGGTCAGGGGGCGACCCAAGTCATCCAGCTGATCTGCGGCTTTCTTTTGATCAACCTGCTGAGCAAGGAAGCCTATGCGACCTTTACAATCGTAATGGCCATCCAGTCGACCAGCAGCATGATGGTCGAACTCGGCTTTACGCAAGCCATGGTCTCATTGATCGGCAAACGGGTGAACAATCCGTCCGTTGTCGGGCGTTATGCAAAGGCCTGTTTTTACTACCGGGACCGGATGCTGTTGATCGGTGCTCTTGTACTTCTCGTTGTCTTTTATGTCTGTGCCGGCAAGTATGGCTGGGAAAGTGGGCTTTGGGTGCTGCTCTGGTTCGTGGTTGTCCTAAGCTTGATCTTCCGCTGCTGGGATTCCATCTACGCCTCGGTCTTTCTCTTGAGGCAGGAAATCCGGACAGTCTATCTCGTACGTGGCAGCGCCGGCTTGGTGCGCCTTTCCTGCATTGGCCTGTCGTATGTTCTGGGTGTTTTGACCGCGCCCCTGGCACTTCTGATCGGCACCATACACGAGTTTATCATCGGCTACCGGAACCGCCAACTGGTTAAGCCGGGAATACACTTTCCCGAGAAAGGGGAGGACATTTCCCACGAAAAGAGGGAGTTGCTGTCCCAGTCTTTACCACGCGCCCCGAGTATCGCCTTTTTTGCCTTTGAGGGGCAGATTACCATTTTCCTGATTGGTATATTCGGCGCACTTTCCGCTGTTGCCGAAGTTGGCGCACTGGGGCGGCTTGGCATGTTGTTTGTCGTTCTGAACCGGATGGGTGGGGTGCTGGTCAGCCCGCATTTTGCAAAACTCGAGAGCCATCAGGTGCCGCGCCGTGTGGCCTTTTGCCTGGGGGTGACCGCGTTGGTCAGCCTCGTAATTGCGGCCAGCGGGTATTTCTTTCCCCAGTTGTTCCTTCTGGTGCTGGGGGCGAAATATCAGCACCTGCAGTTTGAGGTATTTCTCGTGGTCAGCGCCAGTGCGGCCCGTCTGTTGGATTTCTACACCTACTCGATCTGTATCGCCCGAAAATATATTTATTCCTGGTTTTCCATTGCCGACATCGTACCGCTCGTCTTGGCCATGATCGCGGCGACCATGATTCTGGACCTGTCGAGTTTGCGAGGCATCCTGTATTTCAGTCTGACGATGGTCGTGGTCCGCTTCCTGACCAAGCTCTGCATCCTGGCGATTGGCCTTTCGCGGGAAACACAAAAGCCTGACTCCGCTGCCGCTTAAGCCTCCAAGAGCCAGGGTGTGCAATTTCAGGGCTTCGGTCGCTCAGGCCTCCCGGACTTCACGGTCCTTCAAGGGGCGGCAGGGATTGCCGGCACAGACTTTCCAGTCCGGCATGTCCCGCGTGACGACCGAATTTGCGCCGATTACACAGCCACGCCCCAAGGTGACTCCGGGGCCGACAAAACTGCCGGACGCGACCCAAGTTTCAGGCTGGATTCTGATCGGCTTGAAGATGAGCTTGAAATGCGGATCGCGGTAATCGTGCGAACCGGTGCAGAGATGTGCCCCTTGTGAAATGACGGTCATCGACCCGACCTGCACGGTGGTAAAATTGAGAATGCAGCAGTCGTGTGCAATCGCGACCTGATCTCCCAAGTGCAGGTTCCATGGCATGAGAATGCGAACCCGTTGCTGGATTGTGCAATTCTTGCCGATTCGAGCACCAAACCGGCGCAAGATCCAGAGCCTGAGGGCAGAGCGTCGACCGGGGATCAACAGATAAACCGGGCGGACCAGCAGTTGCCAGATACCGCGCCGGATCTTGGTCTTTGTGTCCCAATTATTGACGCACTGGCTCAGGTCTATTTTGAAAGGTCCCTCTGGGGTCGTGCTCATGAATACTATATTGAATATGGTTACGGTGCTGGGGCAATCTCAAGTGACCGGGGTGTCTTTGTTGAGGCATTCATCAAGAAAACGAATCAAGCGCAAAGTTGCCTGCCGGATATCAAAGTGGTCATGGAAGACTGATTGTGCCTTTTGCCGCATTGCCTGCCGCTCGGGGCCGCGTATCACCTGCCATTTTGAGAGCAGGGCCATGGCGCCGTCCAGGCTGTCATCCTCCACCAAGCCGGCACCGCCTTCCTGGATCTCGCGCCAAATGTTGACCTTATCCGAGATGAGTACCGGAGTCCCGACGGCAAGTGCCTCTGCGACCACGAGCCCGAAATTCTCCTGGTGTGAAACCAAGGTTAGAGCCTCTGCCGATGAGAGCAGTGCCCACTTGGCTTCGCCCTGTACGCTGCCGATCCAATGGATGCGGTCTTGGGGGAAACGCGATCGGATCTCCGCGGCAAAATCTTCCTGTTGAACCGGGCCTGCGATCACTAGGTGGGGCGGCGCTGATTGTGATGAGGACCAGGAGGCATAAGCCTCAACCAACAAGTCGATCCCCTTCTTTTCCTGGATCCGCCCCAGGTAGAGTAGGTAGGGCGAGTCCCCCCAGGGGAAATCGCTTCGGGTTGCCCGCAGGACGGAAGCTCCGGGATGGCTTGTGCCGTAGCCAATGACTTTTTCAGTCACTCGATAGGGGCGGAAACTTTCGCGTGCCAAACGGCGTTCCTCCTCGCAGGTAAAGAGCACCGCACGTGCATGTTGCAGTACCTGATGTTCCCCCCAGTTCCAGTAGAGTTGCTTCTTTATTTTCTTTAGCGGGTAGTTACGGTTGAACCAAGGGTCCAACATGCCGTGCGGGTAGATAAAATAGGGAACCTTGTGCTTCACACAGGCGCGGCTCGCGGCCAATCCATGGTACTGCCAGTTTCCGTGGATGATGACCGCATCATAGTCGCACACATGCCTGTCGAGCCAATCCCTCATGCGGACGGAGTAACCATAACTGCCCAGCTTGCCCGGCCCCAGTCGATACACAGGCCAGGGCAAAGACCGAACTGCCTCATGGAGCGCATCTACCGTATCGCCACAGGCGATTTCAACTTGAACACCTTCCCCTGTCATGATCGCAGAGGCACGCTTCAACCCTTCGATCGGGCCACCGGACTCCGGGGCGATGGTATTAATGATCCGCAGCAGCTTCATCCTTGCACCTCCAGGCAATGCTCATACAGGGCGGCGTAGGCTTGAACCGAAGCATGATTGCTGAAAGCCGCGGCAAATTGGCGAAGGGTTGACGCCCGAACTGCCCGTGCTTCGGCGCTTTCCGCGAGTTGGGATTCACACGCATCGGCCGCTGGTCCGACCCAGCCCCAGTCACTGCCGGCAGCGATTTTCAGTTCCTCCGTCGCATTGAGCGCATTCATTGGTGCGAGGTCTAAAGTCAGTACAGGACATCCGCAGGCTTGTGCTTCGACGATAGGCCAACCAAAGCCTTCCATCAGAGAGGGAAACAGCAAGAGGCGGGCTGACTGGTAAAGGCGTACCAACTGTGGGTCGCTGATGTTCTGCAAGCAATGTATCCGGCCCGCGACACCCGCACATCCGGTCGATTCCAACTGTGTTTCAGAAAACTCAGGCCCAACCGTTACGAGCTGGAGATGCGGATGCCGGTCGGCAAGTGCGCGGAAAATTCGCAGTACCGCGTTGCGGTTTTTGTACCATTTTTCCCCTCCGATATGGAAGACGTAGTCCGTGTCCGGAGCCAAACGAAGACAGCTCTCCAAAGCAGGGATTTTAACTTCGGCACCGGTTGCCACGCGGTAGAACAATTCTTGAAGGGCATTTGGAATCACGTGCCCCAATTCCTTTGCCGGGCAAACCAGGCGTGCGACATCATCCGAGGTGGCCCCCGAAACGGAAGCGATGCAAGCGGCCCGGCGCAGGCCGCGCAGAATCAAGGCCTGCTGTTGCCGCCCGGTAAAACCCGGTTTATTTTGCGGGATCTCGCCCAACGCGGAACGCACCGCGAGCAGGTCATGACATGTCAGTAAGTGGGGCCGGTCCTGCACCCATCTCACAAAGTGTGCGTTCGAATGGTCGCAGATATGCACCACACAGGGACCTTTGATCTTTCGAAGTTTACGTCGCAGGGAGAGTGGGGCGATCAGGTATTTGTCCAGATAGCCGATCCATTTTCCCAGTCCCCTGTTTTTCGCCCCCAATTTCCCGAATCGTACAGGAGGGTGGAAGATCTCATTCGGGATGCCTGCCGCATTCAATCCCTCCGCCAGAAGCCGGGCAAACCGCAACATGCTGAACTGCTTGTCAGGCACATAATTGCCGACCAGCAAGACTTTATAGCCGGTCGAGTGGTCCGAATCAGTTGGCGACGAGTTCGCTACCATAGAGTTTGGCTTGTTCCTGCTCTATCGAGACGATGTGCTCGAAAATGCCGTGTGCCTGATCCACGAGCGCCTTCACGTCGGGCGCTTGCAGGCACTCGGACAGATATTCCTTAATCGTATTGCGCGTTTCATTGGGAGACAAATGAAAGCCTCCGTCCTTGAATACTTCCTGGTCGTTTTCTTCGCTGTTTGTATAGATCTTGAAGGAGGTGCCGAAGCGCTTGTTCATGCGACGCAAAACTTCGCCATAGTCATGTGTGACAACCGAAAATTCCGCGATGATGACCCCGTCCTTCACCGTGGCGACTTGGCGATAAAATTCAGCATAATCCAAGAGGTTCTGCAGCAGGTGTCGCTTTGCCCGCTTGAGATTGCCCTTGGACAAGTCCGCATCCTCAATTTCATAGGTCAAGGCAACAAGCGACAAGCAGGCGTCCTTCGGTTCACGCAGAAGCACCATGGTCGGAATGTCCAGTTCGACGGAACGCAGCACCTGTGCATAGGAATGGACATGTGTGGCGACCCGGTACTTCCGGTCCTGTGCGGTTTCAAAAGCGGACCGGGCAAAGCTGTTCCCCGAGCGGGGATAACCGTCAATGGTGATGTCGGTCTGTTTGGTTACCAGCCAACGGCGGGACCAGTGGCCAATGCGCTTGATGCTCAGTAACCAGAGGTAAAGGCGTGGATTTCGCTCCAACTGCTGCTTAAGCTTCGCTCGGTTCATCGGTCGTTTTTTTCGGGGTCTTCGGTATGCGCATCGCGGCGATGGTGAGGCCGATACCGATAACGGTAAAACCGTTCACGGTCGTCTGCCCCAGTTGGCCTGTAATGATATTAAAAGCAGCGGTTGATAGAATGATCAAGCCTAGTCCATTCCCCCTACGTAGTGCGGTCATACCCAGTGTGAACAGCTTGAAGGTGAGAGCAATCCTCCAAACAATAAAAAGAAAACCCAGCGCGAGACCATATTCGCCAATCATCCGATACCACTCCGACTCGCCGAGCGAAAACCCTTCCTCTCCGGTCATGAGTTGAGAGCCGACCTGCGTGCCCATACCGATTCCGTAACCGAAAATCGGCAGTTCGGCCGTCTCCGTGAAGGGGCCGGTCAGCATCTCAACGACGCGCCCCAGAATCGCCTCCTTAAATCCTCCCTTGGCTTTACCTGTGGAACTTTCCCAGCGTGCGGTAAATGCCTCCCGGGCTTCATCGAAAACCGGGATCTGGGCGACAATAAGCAAGCCCAGGACGCCGAATACGAGGATCCGGAAGAGGCGCAGGGCCGCGCCCTTCTGCATGCCGGCGGTGGCCAGTCCGGTCATGATGGTGATGGCGCAGGAGAGAATGAGGGAGCGGCTGATCGACACCGGAATGGCCAGCAGCAGGGCTCCGGCAGAAAGGATGACCAATAATTGAGAATAACGCCGGTGTTGCGTCATCCCCGCAATCAGGAAGGCGGTGGTCAGGGTATAAAACTGGACCGTTCCGATAATGAAACTGAATGTTCCGGGCGGGCGGTAACGCCCCAGTGCCCCAGCAAAGCCACCACCTTCCGCACCACCGACCGAACGGTTGATCCAGGCACTCTGAGGTGAATAGAACTGGAGCACGATGATCACGGTCATGGCGAGGGAGCCCCAGAGCCACCAGCGACCGATCCGAATCACGTCTTCACGGAAAAAAACCCGCCCCATGATGAAGGCGAAAGGGAAATGCAAAAAATTCGTGCGAATGCCAAACAAGGTCACTCGTATATCGCCGTGTCCCCAGAAGGTCGCGGTGAGCGCGCAAAGCAGTGTGAGAAGGGCGGCCGCAACCACATATCCGTTAAATGGGAGCCGTTTGTGGATCAAGCACCAGCCGTAAGCGGCCAAAACTACCGGATCCCGGGCCAAGAGCAATACGTCCGACAAGCCGGGCAGGAGCCATTTGCGCAGCGCCCCTTCGATGACGAGCAACAATATATAGGCCCAGCCCAGATAACGAAGGACCTGATCGACCTGATCCGACTGGGGCGGGTGCAACGGTTCCTTGTCCCGCTTCACCTGTTTTGCTCTTGCCGCCATTACTCCTGGTATCCTTTCCAGACAGATCCGAGCAGTCGCGAGCAAACGCCCCCCAGATGCCTGCGCCGCTCCGGATCACGTACGGCCAAGGCCACAAAAATACGCTCGAACAGGTGCCTCAACGCGAGGAAGTGAGGGGCGACCAGTGCGGTGCGTACCGGTTGGTGGATGCGAAAGTAATTGAGCCGTCCCCGATGGTAATGGACGGCGCGGTTTTTCGACCATCCGGAGATGGCGTCGGCATTGTCATGGATCGCTTCCGTGCTTTCGACCACCCCCATGGTCCAGCCCAGGTCCCTGAGGCGCTTGGCCCAGTCGACGTCGCATTCGGAAAACGGGAAATGCGCCGCATCCATGCCACCGCTGGCTCGCCACGCATCAGGCTTTACCAGGAGGGGGCTGGTAAACACCACATCCACCGGGCTAAAGCGGATGGAGCCCCGGTCTTCCCATGCGTAACGGACGCGCTCGAGCTTCAGCTTGTGCATGGCGGTTTTGCCGAGGAGGAAATGCCATAGCTTTGGAAAAGGCATGCCCACGCCCGCGGCCTGCCCATCCCTCAGTTTCACGGTAAAGCCGCAGGCGCCGAGACGGTCCTTCGCTTCGAGACAACCAATGCCCTGCGAGACGGGTTCTGCCGAAAGTATCTGGTTGTCTGTCTCGTAGAAGAGAAGGTAGTCCGTTTTTGGATACAAATCAAGCGCATGGGCCACGCCTCGGTTCAGGCCGGCGGAGAAAGACCTGTCCGCATCGTCCCGCCCGTCGATAAAGTGAATAGGAAACCCGTATCCGGACGCGTGTTCCCGGACCCAGGCTTCAGTGCCGTCGGTGGATCCGGCATCATAGATATGAACGCTGGCCGACAAACCGTAGGGATTATCCGGCAACCAGCGGGCCAGCGCACCAAGACAATCCGGCATCAGGCAGGCACGGTTGAACGAGTTGACGATGATCGATAAGTGCTTGCCTTGCTTCATTCCAGGTCTTGTAAAAACTTTTTGGCCACGGCGGAAACTGAGAGATGCCTGCCTGATTTCAACGCCCCGTGGGATGCCTCAAGGACAGCATCAACGGAGGCTTCGCGTGCGCAAGCCGTTTCCAGTGAGCCGTCGATAAAACCGAATTGATCGCGGGAATATCCGGGATGCACACAGGGGAGGGCGACGCCTTTCCCGTAAGCGAGAAAGGCGGCGACGCTTCCGCTCTTTCCTGAAGCATGCCGCGGCACGGGACTCAGTCCCAAATGACAGTCGCGCAGTTCCCGGTCGAGGCCATCCGCCCCCAGAAATCCGGTTTGCCGGATCCGGACCCAAGTGGGGAGGCACTCCCTGAGCCTGCCGCACAGTCGTTCGGAAGCGGATTCTTTGCCTCCGATGCACACCAGTTCCATGCCGCATTGTCGCCTCTCGATGTCCGCTGCCAGTCGAGACAGGTAATCCGCCAACTCGGGCTTGTCCTCAAATTGGCTGAACAATCCGACTCGTAACACCGGAGGCGGTGCTTCCAAAGCGATCGGCGGGGATTGAGGTGTGAAATTGGAAAAGATCGGCAGGCCCTTGCAGGGCACATCCATCGACTGGATTTTTTCGAGGTATTCCGGCAAACTGCTGTGCGTGCAATGCGGGGCCAAGGACTCGAAAAGCAGACGGATTACTTGCTTTTGCAGTGAAGCCAGTATGCGCCCCTTCAGGTCGAGAGCGGTGCCATGTCCGACCCACAACTCGTGTACCATCAAGTGTCGCTGCCCCATGCCTTCGAGATTGCCGAGATCCCTTGCCAGCCGGAACGGAAGCCCCTTGGCCGAATAGGCAAAAGGCACGAATTGCAGACTGGTGTGGGTCGGTTGCGCCTGACGCAACACGGACTGGAGCATCCTCATCCTGGATGTCCAAGGGATGCGTGGGTGCATTCTTATTACCGGCAAACTGGCTCCGGATTCGGTCTGATTCTCACAGCGCAGCCCATCGACTCCCACGCAGTTAAAGCCCTCCAACATCGAGTGGGGAGGGGGAGCCGTATCCGGACTTGCACTACCATCGTTCAAGGCGACTAGCCAGGCCTTGTGTCCGAGTCCCGCGAGTTCCGCGGCAAGTTTTCGCGTGTAATCTCCCACGCCGTTACGGCCGGGCTCGAGGGCGCCACAGATGAAGATGATGTTCATCAATGACCGGCGCCGGAAAGGGTTGAACTGAGCGCGGTTGCCATACCGTGCTGGTAAGCTTGCCATGATACGGATTGGGCACGTTCCAACGCAGCCAGACGCATGGACATGAGAAGATCCCGGTCCCCCGCCAATCGATCCAGCTTGGCGGCAATCGCCTCGCTGTCGCGGATCGGCACGAGATAGCCTTCGGTTCCGTCGTGAATCAAGTCAGGCGCCGCGGTATGGGGCGTGGCAATGACCGGAAGCCCCTGCGAGAGCGCTTCGGTCAGGACCAAGCCGAAACCTTCGAAGAGGGAGGGGAAAACAAGCACATCGTGTGTTTGCATGGCTTCGAGGATACCGGAATGGGGGAGACTCTCGATCCACTTATGCCGTTGGAGTGCGGCTTCCAGGGGCCGGCAGGGAGCAGAAGGACGTCCGATCAGGGTGAGTTCCACCGATCGACCGAGTCTCTCAACGGCATCCAGCAAGTAGGCCACGCCTTTACGTTGCCCCAGGCTGCCGACAAAAAGCACTTTCAGGGGCTTGGCCGGATCGCTCTCCCGCAGGGTCGAGGCGTCCCTGACCGGCGGGCAACCGTAAGGAACAATGACCGGTTCCGGAAGGGGGAAGGGGGCATCCTTCAAACTGTTGGCGGTAAAGCGACTGGCGACAAAGATGTGGTCGGCCAATTGCAATTCTTCATCTTTGCGGTGCAATTTTACATCGCTGTCCTTGAGGGCTGGCATGGTGGCAGCCCATTCCGGTTGTAATTCAGCCTCCTCGGATTGTATGCGGCGGGCGGTCCGCCAGTACCCGATCGGCAAGTCATACAGGCATAGGATATCCCTTGCCCGTGCCGCCTGGAAGCTGGCCAAGGCACCATCTTCATAGGCATAGATCGCGGCGATCCCACTGGCGCGGGCAAGTTCGCGAGCCACATGCCGGTCCATGTCATGATAGATACGATCCACGCAGAGTGGGCCCGTTTCATGCGCGCGCAATTGTGGCAGGATGCCGCTGGACTGGCTGCAAAGCCGGAGGAATTCAAGGAGCGGGCGGGTGTGCAGGCGGGCGGGCGGAACGGGGCAAGCACGCTGGCGGAACAACGTTCGAATCAGCGGGTTGCGACTGTCCGCGCCGACTCCGACACAGGTGTAAAACCGGTCCAGCAGGTCCACGCGCTCCAAGGCTTCAATCAAGGCGCGTGCGAATGTATTGCTGGTGGGGTGGCAGACCCATACCTTTCGGCTCCCTTTATTCATAGTACCTGGTCCTCCCTTAGCATGTGCTTGAACGTGCCTAGGTAGCGTTCACATTGCCGCTCGATGGAAAATTGCCGGAGATGGACATTCGCCGCCCCGGTATAGAGCTGCAACTGTTCGGGCTTGCCTAGCAGTTGCTCCAACTGGGCGGTCAGTGCCCCGCTGTCATTATTCGCAAAGGTCAAGCCACAAGGACCGATGGCATCGACCAGTCCGCCTCCGGAGGAGCCGACCACCACGCAACCCGCTGCAATGCCTTCCAGTGCCACGACACCGAACGGTTCTTTCCATCGGGAAGGCACCGCCATGATCCGGTGCCGGGCCAACTCCCGGTGCAGCTCACGCCCCCGGAGGAATCCGGTAAAGTGCACATTTGCCTGCAGTTGCAATCGGTCAACCTGTGCCTCCATTTCGCCACGCTCCGGGCCATCGCCGATAATCGTACAACTGGGCTCGTATCCTTTTGCCTTGAGCTGGGCCAACGCATCCAAGAGCAAGTCACCGCCCTTGTCGCTCACGAGACGTCCGAGGAAAACGATATCCCGATCTTTGCTGACCCCGCTGACTGAGCTGCGGATACTGTCATCGTAGGGGTTGCCGATCAGTTCAAAGGCCCAGGGCATGTCACTCATCACATAACGGCTGATTGCGAAGATACGGCAGTACTGGAGCAGGTGGGCTTTAATGCGTTCCCGCCATCGCTTGACTGGATAATCGGGATGGACCGCACATGCCAAAGTGACGGCGGTCGGCTTTTGCAACAGCAGACATGCCCAAAGGTACTTCAGGGAAATGTTATTTTGCCACACAACATCGGCACGCGCGACAGCCGACCAGATCTGTCTCCACCCCGGAGCCCGGTGCACGGGGAAGGGCTCGCCATCTGGAGACGTTTCCTTAGTTTCCGTCAAGACTTCCACCGAATGGCCGGACTGTGCAAAAGCCCGGGCCATGAGCTCGGAGACCGTTTCAATGCCGCCGACGCTGGGGGGGTAAACATAACTGGTCACCAGAATCTTCATGCGATTTGGTTGCCTCCACTGCTTGCCGCCCCGGATTTGACCGGTTTACCCGCACCATAACGACGAACCAGATGACTCAATTTCCGGGCTTTCCAGTAACGCGGGAGAAAGGTGCCGGGGTTCCTCAATATCCGCAACATCCAGCCGATGAAAATCCGGTCAGCCCAGGGTGGAATGCGAGCCTGTTGCCCGCTGAGAAAGGCAATCGCGGCACCAATACAGATGATCGCAGGGCGATAGTCGAGTTGATCCCTCAACCAATGCCCCAGAACCTCCTGCTTCCCCCCGGCCACGCAGAGTATGATATACTGTGGGCGACTGGAACGGACACGCTCCAACAACACGTCATCCGTGACCGGTTGTGACTGGTAATAAGGGGCTTCGTAATAGTTGTGCGCCTCTGTCCGGACACCAATACCATCCAGGTACCGCTTGGTGGACTGGATATGTGAGGCCTCCGGCAAGACCCAAAGCTGATTGGAATTCGATTTGAACCGGGAATCTTCGGTCAGTGCCTTGATGAATTTCAGTCCGGAATGGCGTGCCAGATCCTGCCCGGTGGATTGTTTCCAGAGCAACGCGAGGTAGCCGCTGTCGATCAAGTTCAAGTCTGCCATTTCAAGCGCTCGGTCATAATGTGGATTGCGGCCGAGGTCGGCCAAACCGGGCCCCGAAGGTGCCAAGATCAATCCGCCGGATACATGCGTCCATTCAATGGCAGCGGCGAAAGTGTCGTTGTAGAAGTCAATCCCGAGGATGCGGACGGTTTTGAAGGCTTCTGGCATGTGGTCTGGGATCAGGTAGTGGAGCGCGGTCGGGTCGGGCGGAACTTGCTTAATCCTTGCGGCTTAGGATGATATCTTCAGCACTGACAGCTACAGTGATCTCACGTCCCAGGAAATCTAGCAAGATTTGTATGCGCTCCCTCGACGGGAGTTGAGCGATGACCCGCCCGTTGAGCCCCTGCAGGCTGCCGGATACGAATTCAACCTCGGCTCCGGGCTTGATGCTGAGGTCCGGGGCTTCAAGCAAGCCCTCCTCGGGCAGGCTTGCCTTTAACTCCTGTATCACCCGGTCCGGCACGGCACGGCGCGTCCCGCTCTCGACCAGGCGGCTGACCCCCTGGGTATGGATGACCAGACGGTAATGCTCCCGGAATGAAAAACGGGCAAAGATGTACCCCGGAAAAAGCGCTTCGACAAAACGTTTCTTCCCCGCCTTGGTTTTCTTGATCTGGCTGATGCGCGGACAAAAGACCTCAACCCCTTCATGGCGGTCGAGCATGGCCGCCGCGATATGCTCACGCTTGGTTTGCGTGCGTAAGCAGAACCAGTCGCGTTGGTTTGTCCGGGCTGTTCCCTTGGCTGAAGACTCCATTTTGCTTAAAAATCTGACCCTAGAATAGAGAGGATTGCTTTCAATCGTAAACGTGCGTAAGATATTATTGGTGAAAGGTACATGCTTCTACTATTTACACGACCCAAATCACTTGCCTACAGTGCGCGCTTTCTGAACTTGTCATGATCGGTAACCGAAGCCAGGGACTGCGACTTTTGAGCCATGCCTTTATTGTGCTCTATATGCTCGCTTTGTTTTCCATCATGATGGTGATCGGGGTGCACTGGATGAACCGTCTCAACTATGACTTGTTCAACACCCCCCTTTATTTCTTCGGGGTCTTTGTCGCCGGTCTGCTGTGTTACAACTCCCCGAGCACCGGTTCGGGCAGCGATTTGTCATCCTTCCGCTGGGTCAATGCCATTCGTCGGACCAACTACCAGTTCCTCATCCTGGCTGCCGTACTGTTCGCTATCGCATTCACTACGAAAGACCGAGGGATCAGCCGTTTGTTTCTCGGTTCCTTTCTAGCCCTTTTCTGGTGCAGTTCGGTGCCCTTGAACCGGTTTATACCCGAGTGGATCGCGGGCATTGCCTTCCGCGGCAGCAATTCGGTCCGTACCATTTTCCTGGGAAGCGCCAAATCGGCACACCAGTTGGAGTCATGGGCCCGGCGGCAACCGTTTTTCGGAATCGAGATAATCGGTCTTGTGACCTATGAAATGGCGACGGAGACCAACTTAAAGATGCCTGTGATCGGTGAGTTCATGGATCTCGAAGATGTGATTGCAGGTCACCGGGTGGATCAGGTGGTCTTGCTGGAAACCCGCAACTCAGACTGGTGGGTGGATTCCGTTGTTGAAACCTGCGGCAAGGCCGGTTGCCGGATTCTCATCTTCAATCCTTGGGAGGAATATTTCGACCAGGAACTGACGCCGGTCTATCAGGGTGGGCACACTTTCTTCACGCTGCAGCCGGAACCGCTCGAAAATCCATTGAACCGGGTCCTCAAACGAGCCTTGGATATCCTGATCTCGCTGCCGGTTGTGCTTTTCATTCTACCGATGCTCTGCCTTCTGGTGAAGTTCTTTCATTTGCGCCAGTCGAAAGGCCCGCTGTTCTTCCTGCAGGGGCGCTCCGGGCAGCGTGGGCGTGAATTTAAGATCTACAAATTCCGAACCATGCACGACAGCGGTGAGGACCGTACCAACGAGGCAAAGCAGGCGACCCGGGGCGACAGCCGTATTTTTCCCTTTGGCCAGGTCATGCGACGCACCAGTATTGATGAATTTCCCCAATTCATCAATGTTCTGAAAGGGCAAATGAGTGTGATCGGACCTCGACCGCACCTGCTCAAGCATGATGTGGCATTCAGCGATTTCGTCGATATTTACCGGACACGCCATTTTGTGAAACCCGGTATTACCGGACTGGCCCAGTGCCGGGGCTTCCGCGGCGAAGTGACCGACCCCAAACTGATCGAGGAGCGGGTCCGCTACGATCTGGAATACATCCGCGGCTGGTCCTTATGGCTGGATGTCTGGATACTGCTCCGTACCCTTGTTCAGATATTCCGGCCGCCAAGGACGGCTTACTAGACGGGCAGGGGCGACAGCCTCTTAGCGGGGACGTCCTCCCCCTCCACCCGGCGGGGGACCGTCGCCACCTGGGCCACCACGACCGCCCCAGCTGCGGGCATTGAGCAGGGTTTCCTTTTCTTCAGCCGTATAATCGCTACTATCGAGGTATTCCTGAAACCCTTCTGCGTCTGTTTCTTTCCAACTCGCGGCGACACGTTCAACCATGCGGCTTTGCATGCGCTCATTGGTGATGGACTCAGCCCAAGTCATGGCGGTCGCCGGATCTTCTTCTGCCGCACGGAAGGTGTAACTGGCCACGGCACGGTCCAATTCCGAGGACGCCGGCAAGGAATTCAACCATTCCGCAGAGGCCGTCAGGTCATAGCGAGCCCATTCACGGATAATCTCTGATGCGGCCCGACCCAATGACGGATCATCAATTGAGAGCGAGCTCATCCATGCGGCCGCAGCTGCCGGATCGTTTTCCGCCCATTGACTCAACAAGGCGATTTTAAGTGATGCCGGCGCTTCATCCCCGAGGGATGTGACATAGGCGGCGGCATTTTCCGGGTCGTAGGAGGCCCATTCGTTCACCAATTCGCGCAAAAGGTTCTCTCGCTGGGAGCTATCGTCGGCCGGAAGCGTTTCGATTGTCAGCATGGCAGCTTTCACGTCGCCGTTGCGAACCTGTGTCTCGATCACCTCCGCAAGGGCGCGACTCCGCAACATCGCTTCGGCACGTGATCCGGATTCCAGTAGAAGTGCGGCTTGGAAAGCAGCGGCCGGGTTATTCTGCGCATAACCGCGAAAAATCGCAAGCATCTGTGCATTGCGCACGGAGGCCGGCTCATTGGCGAGCCCCGTGCTCGCCCAGTTGAGAGCGGCGACAGGGTCCACTTCACCCCAGATGCGGAGAATGGCTTCTTTCGCGTGCTGGTTTTCTCGGAGCGAAGTGATCTGCGCCGTCATTTCCATCGCTTCCAAGGGGTTGGTTCTGGCGAGTTGTTCGAGCAGGTCACGGATCAAACGGGTACGGTTTGGGTCCGATTGAGGCATGGCAAAGGCAGTCGCCAGCAATGCACGGGCCTGCTCCGCACTTAAGGCGGGGATGTCGGAGTGTGAGAGGTTGGCGACGGTCAGGACTTCCCCCTCAGCGACCTCAAGGAGAGCTTCGTCAGACTGCGCCGCCTCCCCGGACTGCGCACCGGCTTTCGCCGAATTCGCGGATCCCGGCAACATGGAAAGCTTGCCTGTATTTGAAGAGTTTGGACCGTCCGGATTGGAAGGTGCGACAAAATAGCCGACGGCGAAGCCCAGCAAGATGCTGCCAAGACAGAAGAGGGGGAGGGGGATGCGCTTCATAATTGGATTCCAAACCGCATTGATCGACAACGGACGGGAATAGTTGCATCAATTTACAATAAAAATCAAATCACCGCGTTGGATCCGCTCAAATACTTCAATTACATCCCGGTTTGAGAGCTCGATGCAACCACCGCTAAAGGGCTGGCCGAGCCTATTTTCATGGTTGGTGCCGTGCATGTAGACATAGCGGTCGTAACTGTCGCATTCCGGTCCGGCATTATGCCCGTCCTCCAGTCCCCGCATTCTGATGATTCGGGTGGTAATCAAGTTGGCGGCTTGTTCGCCCTCAGGGTATTCATGGTAGACGCGTCCGGTGGGCACCCGGCCCTTGAATACCATGCCGGAAGGTTCCCCGTCTCCGATTTTATCCGCAGCCTGATGCAGTCCGGTTGGTGTGCCGAAGGAGTTGGCCCGGCAGGATGGGGGATTCTTAGAGGTCGAAACCGTGTAGAGCGTGGATATTTGATCGTTCTCGACCAGTGCCATGGCCTGGTCCGGAATCGACACAATCCATACCCGCTCTGTGGGCGTGATTGACAAGGCCTCGCAGCTTTGTTTTACACGCCGGCTCTCTTTTATAAAATCCAATGGCATACAAAGTTGGCATCCTCGGCGCGACCGGCGCAGTCGGTCAAGAAATCATTCGTCTCCTCCACGAGCGTGCGTTCCCCATGGCGGAACTTCGCTTGCTGGCTTCTGCTCGCTCTGCGGGTAAGACCCAGTCCTACGGAGACAAGACCTGGACGATCCAGGAAGCCACCCCGGACAGTTTTGCCGGCTTGGATGTCTGCATTTTCAGCGCCGGCGGCTCGCAGTCCACGCTCTTTGCGAAAGAAGCGGTGAAGCGCGGCTGTATCGTGGTCGACAACAGTTCCGCCTTCCGTATGGATGAATCGGTTCCTTTGATCGTCCCGGAGATCAACCCCGACGCAATCGACGCACACAAGGGCATCATCGCGAATCCGAACTGCTCGACGGCGATTACACTGATGGGGCTCTATCCGCTGCACAAGGAATTCGGGCTCAAGTCCTTCATCGCGTCCACTTACCAAGCGGTCTCCGGCAGTGGAGCCGGCGGAATCGCCGAACTGGACGACCAAATCCGAGCTTGGGTGCACGGCGGCCCCATTGACAAGTCGGTCTACCCCCACCAAATCGCCTTCAACCTGATTCCGCATGTCGATGCCTTCCTGGAGGACGGCTATACCAAGGAAGAAATGAAAATGCTGAATGAAGGACGTAAAATCATGGGACTCGAGGACCTCAAAGTGACTTGCACTTGCGTGCGTGTCCCCGTCTTCCGCGCGCACTCGATCTCGATCAGCGCTTCCTTCGAAAAGCCGGTTTCCATTGAAGCGGCCCGAAAGGCGATTACGGCCTTTGAGGGCGCCGAACTGGTGGACGAACCGGAGGCCCTGAAGTACCCCATGCCGCTCGAATATTCGGAGGTGGTTCCATGTGGCGTTGGCCGGATCCGAAAAGATACCGTCTTCGATAATGGTCTCGCATTTTGGGTGACCGGCGACCAGCTGTGGAAGGGGGCCGCTTTAAATGCCGTCCAGATCGCGGAGCTGCTTCACAAGAAACAACTGATGAGCTAATCGCGCGATTCCTCGTCCAGACCTTTCCAAGAGCGGAAGAGTGCGTCGCATTCTTCCGCTCTTTGTTTTCTCAAGGGCCGCCCTCCAATTGCTGCAGGATCTGGTCCACGGACTCGTTCGGCGGGGCGGTACCACTCAATACAAGATCGGCGTTCGCCGCGCTGGGACGGATGTAAGCGTGCACCGCTGGCAGAACCGTCCGATTAAACTGCTCGGTCACACAGGAAACCTTGCGGCCGCGCTCACAGACATCCCTGCGGATACGACGCTGGAGGGCCTCGGCATCATCGACATCGACAAAAACGGCAAGGTCGGCAAACGCGTCCAACTCAGGGTAGCAAAGGGCGAAGATTCCTTCCGCGACGATGTATGGGCGAGGGTCCAGATGCTTGCATTCCTTGCGCCGGGAGTGGCTCGTGAAATCATACAGAGGCATCTCGATTGCCTCGCCCGCGTGCAGACGCTTCAGGTCGCGCACCAAGCGATCTCGCTCCCAGGCCGTCGGTTGGTCATAATTATAGCGTTGCCGCGCCTCGATGCTGAGATGGCTCAGGTCGGCATAATAGTTGTCGAGCGATAGCAGGTGGCAGGCCTCCTGGCCCAGGGCTTCAATCAATGCGGTGGCAACGGTTGTTTTTCCCGCCCCGGAAGGCCCTCCGATCAATATGAGTTTCACCACCATTCTCAACGCATGCTGTCAGGCCGATCACATACTCGTAGCGGTGAAGCTACAAGCTGGTATTTTGAGAGCGGACCTGCAATATAACGAAAGTAATGGAGTCACATCTTTTTGTCCTACGGCACATGGTCGACTTTGGCTTGCTGGTCCTTTTGTACCTGGTGCAATCCATCATTTATCCCTCTTTTGCCGTGGTAGAGGGCACACGGCGCGAATCATGGCACCGGATCTACTTGAAACGGATGACTCCCTTCGTCGGCCTGTTGATGTGCGCGCAAGCCGGCATCCTAAGCCTGCAACTTCTATCCGACGGTGCGACTTGGACCGAGGTCGTCTCGATCGCATTAGTGGCGGTTTGCTGGTACCTCAGCTTTCGGGTGTCCATGCCCCTGCATCGACTTGTCGCGAACGGGGAAGGGGACTGCGATATTTGTCGCCGCCTGGTTCTGACGAACCGCCCGCGCCTCTGGGGCTGGTCGCTGGTCTTCCTGTTGGGCTGGATCTGACCGGGCTATCGCCCGTAGAGGGCAATCAACTCGCGGATATAGTGCGCGCTGTCCTGTATGAGCTGTTCCAGTTGGTCGCCCATATAGCGCCATTGCCAGTTGCCCATGGCCGCGCCGGGCGTGTTGAGTCGCCCCTCGCTCCCTAAACTCATCAAGTCCTGGAGCGGAATCACGGCGAGATGCGCGCTGGACTTGATGGCCGCACGGATCAGGTCCCAGGAAATATGATCGCCCGAGATGCCGAGATAGCGACGCACATGGTCCTGCGTCATCGCATCGACCTGACGGTACCACCCGTGGCTCGTGTCATTGTCGTGGGTCCCGGTGTAGGTGACGCAGTTCCGGTTGTAGTTGTGAGGCAAATACGCATTGTCCGCATCGTCTCCGAAGGCAAACTGGAGCACTGCCATACCGGGCAGGCCGGTCGACTCGAGCAGGGCGCGGACATCGTCCGTAATCTCCCCAAGGTCTTCGGCGACAAGCTTGGCTTCAGGAAATTCGGAACGTATCTCGCTGAACAATTCCAGGCCGGGGGCATGGATCCATTTGCCGTTGCGCGCGGTCGTATCCTTGGCCGGAACGGACCAGTAAGATTCGAAACCCCTGAAGTGATCGAGCCGGACGATGTCGTAAAACTCCAAGTTGCTGCGGATGCGCTCCAGCCACCAGCCAAAGCCGCTTTCTTGATGGACCGACCACTCGTAGAGCGGATTGCCCCAGAGCTGGCCATCGGCCGAAAAATAGTCGGGAGGCACGCCGGCAACGGCCTTGGGGGAGAAGTCCTTGTTCAACTGGAACAATTCGGGGTGCGACCAGACGTCCGCGCTATCCATGGCCACGAAAATCGGCACGTCGCCCATGATCTCGACACCATGGGTGCCGGCATATTCGCGGAGTTTCGCGAGTTGTGCGTAGAATACGTACTGGAAGAAGACATGAGCATCTGCCAGATGTTGGGCATCCGCAGGCATACCGGCGGCACGTGCTTTCTCTATATTCCGGTAGGTCGCCGGCCATTCCAACCAGCACTTGCCGTCGAAATGCGCCTTTAGTCCCATGAATTGGACATAATCCGGCAGCCAGTGGGATTGAGCCTTGGTAAACTGAGACAAAGGCCCGTAGTCGCGAAACGATTTGGCGCCGGATTTTTCGAAGCGGGTATAGACCTCAAGCATGATGGGCCAGAAGATCTGGTACAAGGTACCGTAGTCGACATGATCGCGGGGCAAGCAGCGCAAGCTTTCATATTCGGCATCTAAAAGCAGGCCATCCTCAAGGAATGGGGCCAGGTCGATGAAATAAGGGTTCCCGGCGAAGGCTGAAAAGCATTGGTAGGGAGAGTCACCGTATCCAGTCGGCCCAAGGGGACATAGTTGCCAGATACGCATGTCGGCCTCTTTAAGGAAATCGACAAATCGGTGGGCACCTGCGCCCAGGTTCCCAATTCCGCTTTCAGATGGTAGCGAACTGAGATGCAGTAGGACACCGGAGGCGCGTGTATCAAGCCAGTTGTATAGAGGAGCCTTGTTCATTTCGATGTGCAGCACAATCAGCCAGCAGGATAGAGGCCGTCAATCGTTCTAAGCATTCAGACGTTAAAATTAAACCGCCACGTTACAGGGAATCCGCCTTATTCCCAAAATTCGCAATTAGACATAATATATATTGTGCGTGCGATTTGCAAGTCGTTGCTAGTCAACGCTTTAGGAAATGGCCGCATTTGCCGTTGTGGGGACTTCGGCAGATGCGGCCACAATTTTTGCGGGTAATCAGCCCGCTTCACTGAACACAAAACCATAAAAACAATGAATAGTCCCCATACTAAGACGGAAAACGTAGAAATCCCAGCCTCAAAAGGCCCTTGGTCGGTTTCTCATACGTTCGATTGCGTTGCAGGCAAGACAAACCCGGTTGAACGCTTTCGGGGGTATTGGCTCCAGAACAGCAAAACGGCTGGCAGGAAGTCATCTGCGAGATTCACGGACACCCGGAAAACCGCGCGGCCAATGCCGCCGCAATCGCTGATGAGCCGCAAAATGATTGAGATTCTACCAATTTTTGCGGCCTTCTCGCTTGGCTGGGGATTGTGCCGATTGCTGAACGCCAACGAAGCAAAAAAGGCGTTTTTTGATGCCTACGACATTGGCTATACTCAGGCCTGCGATGATTACATAGCGGACCACAACGCGGAGGATGCGCAATGAGCTATTGTATCATCGACCGCGAAACCGGAGAAATTTTGCACTCCGGGATGAACTATCACGAAGCTGTCACTTTCCGCGAAAAATGCTGCAACAGTGACGCCTACGACATTCAAGACGAATCAGGCGGATATACAGCCGTTTACGATCTGCAAGACGCAGACGAACACGGAAACGTCAAATATTCCGATTTGCGCGTTGAAATGTCGGCTATTCGTGCCGGGAAACTACTCAGAATCGAGAAAGCCGGGCATGATCTGGCTCACGCTGCCGCAAATATCCTAATGGCACTTGAAAACGGCCTTGGTTCGATTGCCAACCCGAAGCAACTCAGAGAGTCACTGGAGGCTTTCCGCGCGTCATGAGCTACATACAGAAGGCAAATGACTTTTGGGCGGTGCAGGCTGTCACTGACACCATAAACGCAAAGGAAATCGCCCTTTTCTTCTGGCTTCTGAATGTCGCAAATCGGCTTCATTGGCCTTTGGAGTTCGAACCGTCCGCAGCAAAGACCTGTGCGGCGCTTGGAATCACCAGCCGGAGCACGCTTGCGCGGAGCCGTGAACGGCTCGCTGAGGCCGGATTGATCCGTTTTCGTATCAATCCTACATCAAAAAAATGCACGTATTCGCTCGAAAACTGCGACACAGCACGCGCAGAAACTGCGACACAACCTGCGACACCTAGAGAAGACAGACAGATTGAGACAGAGAGAGAGACAGATGTTTCTGGCTCTACTCTCTCTCTTTCTAATTTTGGGGAATTGGTGGAGAAGGCAAAGGAGCACTTTCCAAACCGTGCAGACGTGGAGGAATGCGCGGAGGCGGCACGCGATCACTACGCTGCAAAAGGCTTAAAACTCACGTTTGCGAAGTTGCGAGCGTGGATTGCTGGAGAAAAATTTGCGAAGTTCAAGCCGAAGCCGGACCCAGCCAAAGACCTGCCGGAGCCGCAAGGCTGGCGGCAAGCGTTTGCGGAGGAATACGGGCGCGAGCCGGAGGAATCCTTTTCCGTATTCGCGCAAAAGCATCCAGACCTTGCGAAAGCATTGCGCGAGAAGTGCGACGGAAACTGCGACACGGAACGCGACGAAAATCGAAACGGAAAGGATGCGGCATGAACGGCTTCGAATTCCTCTTGAACGAGCTGGAGAGCCAGCAATTGCAAGTCTGCCTCGCGCCAGCGACGGAGCCGAAGCACGAAGGCCATCAAGTGCGCGTGGTCATGGAGCGCAATCCGCCTTGGTATCGTCGGCTTTGTGAGTCGTTTCCTAGCAGCCGCGCCGGGCGAATCCGCACTCGGGTAAAGCGTCAACACATTTTGCGGCTTCTGGATCGTCTAGCAGCCGGAGAAAGGCTGGATTCTCAATACGTGCCGAACTTAGAGCGATACGCAGCGGAGAAGGCCGGAGAATTCATAGATTACGACGAAAGGAACCCGTTTTGATGACACAGCCAGGATACACAATCGAAGAATTTGCACGCGCTTTGAAGAAGTCCGAAAGCACGGTGCGGCGCATGATCCGTGCCGGAGCATTGAAGGCGGTCAAATACTCTCCAAGAGACACCAGAATCACAACAAACGAAGCAGAAAGGTTTTTGAATCATGGAATCACTGACACAGGAAATTGAATCGAGCGGCGAATTTAAGGCCGTTGAAATCAGCGCCGGAGCGCCGGAGGCATCGCCTCCAATCGTGCCGGAAGCCAAACCAGCGCCGGAAATCACACCTCCAGTGCGGAAACAGCGCAAAAAGCGCCGCAACCGTAGCAAAGCAGAGGTTTTCTTTGACGATGCGGAAGGATGCTGGAAAAGCCGTTGCAATGGCCGCACGTTCAAGCATGAGCCTGCAATCCATCAGCCTACAGACGCGAGCGGCAAGCCTCCAGTGACGGCTTGCGGTGCGTTTGCTCGCATCCCTAAGAATTTGCGGAAGTTTTCGGAGCCAGCGCCGGAGCGGAAGCCGGAACCGGATCCGACAGAGACGCCGGAGCCGTCCAGCTCAAGCGCCTTCCCGGAATACGCGCCGGAGGTCAAAGCCTTCGGAGTGACGCCGGAGGCCGCAGAGCAATCGCCCTCCCCTTCCCCTTTTGCGGAAACGAGCGCACAGCCCGGCACAAAGCCGACAGAGTTGCCTGTTGCCGCTTATTGCGTCGATACACTCTTAAAGATCGGTGAAGCCTTCGGAGGTCCGAAAGCGCCGGAGGTGCAAAGCGGCTCGCCTGTCAGCATGGAGGAATTACGCCTCATGATGATTGACGGAATCAACGATGTTTTCCCGCGTGCCGGAACCCTCAACATGGGACCAAAAACGCGTCTTGCAATCGGCTTTGGCGGCTATCTGGCCATGTGCTACGCGCAACCGGAATTCCGCAAAAACGTTCAGCCGATACAGCAAAGCATTAAACAGCGCGTTTTCTCGTCTCTCTACAAGGCAAAGGTGCGTCTCGCTAGCTGGTGGAACGCTCGAAAGGCTTTGAAGAATCACAACGCGAAGCAGGCCGCAAACTCTCAACCACAACAGGAAAACAACGATGCTTAAAGACAGCGCAAAAATTCAACACTCCTACATTGTCGGCTCTACCGGGAGCGGCAAAAGCTTCATCGGAAAGCGGCTGGCGCGTGAAATCCGCATGAGCGGCTTTCCCGTATTCGTTGCGAGCGCAAAGGCACGCCGGAAGAATGCGGACGGCAGCGAAAAATCAGACGTGAAGGAATGGCGCACGTTTGCCGGGGCTGACTTCGTGACGGGCGATCCGATGCAGATTGTCAAAATGTGGGATGCAAACCGCTTGCCGCCTTGTTGTATCGTATTCGATGAGGGAGCCGTGGACCTCGGAAACAACCCGGACAAGCTTGTAATGGATATGTTTCAACTCTGCCGGGACGATCATATCAAAATCATTCTCCTGTCACAGAACTACAAGCGGACCTGTAAAGCGATCCGGGACAATTGCGCGGATTTGCGGCTTTTCGGTTGCGGCTCGGACGATATGAAGGCCGCACGCGGCGACTACGCTTTCAACGCAGCCAGTGAGCAAACAATCGAACGCGTATGCATGTTGAACCAATACGAATATTTGCACGTCAACAAAGCCGTGCAAATCTGTGAAGTGATCGGCAGAGACGGAAAGGCGCTGAAATGAACGCATCTGACACAGAATTTTTCGAGAAGAATTGGAAGCGTTGGATTGCGGCGAATCCTAAACCGGAAAACTGGAAAGGAACTCCGCGCGAATATGCACAGTTAGAAATGCCGTGCCGTGGATATATGGGACGCGTCGGATTCTATCTTTCTCTTTTCTTTTCAGCGAACATATCAAGTGAGGCGCAGATGGTGCCAGAGCCGCACACTGACGAGGACGTGCCACCGCCGCGCGTGTAGCCGAACGCTCAAGGTGAGGCGCGGCGCTAGCCGTTGCCTCCGCCTTGTTCTCGGAACTGACAACACCACTTATATGAAAGCTAAAGACATACAGAAAAACGTAATTAAAGCTCAAAAAATAATACTCGCAAAGCAAGCCAGAGAGGACGCCGACAAGAGCCACATAGGGCGGGCGATGTCTATGGAGGGTTATGTCGGGGGATACGTTCAAGCTCTGGCCGATGTAATACATCTTTGTAACGATGTTACGCCCGAAACTCGGGACTACTGGCGCTTTCTTTCTGAGAACCCCGAGCTTTCGAATGAAGCGAAGCGGCATTGCGAATAGCGTTTGTTCGCTCTTCTCTTTCCCGTCCACACAGAGTCATAAACGAGCATAGAAAACCTTACAGTTTCACGCAAAGCCAAAGCCTCGACAGGTAAAACGTCGGGGCTTTTTCGTTGGGCTTCGATGAAAGTGAAAACAGCAGCAAAGGTTTTTTTAGTGGGCGGGGTGCTCGCTGTCTCTGCGGCTTTTTTGCGCTCTAAACTCAACATCAAGTTATCATGAAAATCGACGTGAAAACCTTCGTAATGCTCACCGCTGCCGCTCTCGCTGGTGGTATCCTCTCGCAAACCGGCGTTGCTCAAAAGGCAGTTCAAAAGCTTCCTTTCTAAGGTCCGCTTTTTTGCCGCTCAACTATAACCAGACTTTAAAATCATGAGTCCCAAAAAGCGCCGCCTTCCCAGCGTGGTCAACAAAACCGCAGGCTCGACCTGTGTGCTTGACCTCCCTACCGGAGCCCTCCGGTATTTCTATATCCTTCTTCAGTTGACGAGTGGAGCCGCCGCCGCACGCGCCGTTTCCGACATCATCAAGGAAATCCGCATCAAGATCGACGGGCGTGTCGTGCATCGCATCCTTGCCGCTCAAATCGACTACTTGCGCGAGTTCAACGGTCCCGGCTATTCCTCTTTTTCGGTGGGGAATGATCCGTTCCTGAAAATGCACTTTGCCGAAATGTGGCGGCGCACCGCAGGCGGTGAAGACGCGCTTGCATGGGCGATGGGCAACATCGGCACGCTGCAAATCGAATTCGACATTCAGCCTACCGCGTTGAATGCGGAGCTTGCCTTTACCGGCATCTCTTCGGTCGATTACGTCAACGGAAAGCTTGGAGACATCGTGCAGGTGCTTAACAGCACGGTCCCGGCAAACGGAGCGGGCAAGTTCACGCTGTCCACGCTTCCGAAAGACCTGCCTTACTATCGCATCCACTGTTTCACTGACAAGATCGACAAGGCAACAGTCACTCTCAATGGCAACGTTGAATTCGAACTGACAAAGAACGAATCGCTTGCGGACCAGTCCATTGACGGCCTGAACCCGACCAGCACGGTCTTTACCATTCCGTTCGACCAGCGTCAACGTGTCGGTGACTTCATCGACCCGCGCGGCGCAAGCGAGTTCGCAATTGAGTTCGAATGCGCGGCAGGCATGGTTCCCTTCCAAATGGTTGTGGAGCAAGTCGGTCCGCACAAGCCGGGCGCTGCCGCCTAGTTTTTTCTATCCAGATTGGTCATCGGGAAGCCTCGCCCTATCGGGGCGGGGCTTCTTTCTTTTTCAAACCTTCAAACCATCATGGCAGGCATCATTTCCACAGTTCAAGACGTTCTCGATTTTGCGACCGATAACGCACAGAAGATTTTAGACCTTCGCAATCAGTTCGATCCTCCCAGCAATCCGAGCAACAATGCACGCGTTGAGCCGGAAGAACCGAAAGTTATTTTCGCGTCCATTCCTCCGGTTGTCACCGTTGCCGGTCTCGGCATTCTGGCCTTCGCTGGCTTGGCTCTAATCACACGGAAAGGCTAAGCATGGCAACAGGTCTCGCACTCGCATCGACAGCCGCCACAGCCTACGCATCGTCTCAACAAGGCGGTGCAGGCGGTGGCAATGTTGTCGTTCCTCCGGCTCCTATTGACTTGGAGCAAACTGTCAGCTTTGGCGGTGCCCGGAAAGGCACACTTGAGCCGACAACCGCAATCGTGATTGCCGCAGGTATGGCTCTTGCCGTTGGAGCTTATGGTATCGCTAGCAGAAAGTAACACGAAGCGTTTCAAACGTATTCAGCGCGGCAAGTTCGTCCTACGTGCTGGCTTTCTTGACGAGCAAAAGCGCCGCGATCTGCACCGCGTCATTCCGTTCGACAATGCAGTCGAGTCCATGCACGCGCTGGAAAAGCAGGTTCAGAGCGGAGAATGCACGCTGGCCGGAGTGTTTGAAGAAGGTCAGGAAGTCGGCTGGACGATCTTCAAAGTGATCGAAGAAGACCACGGCAGAGAACTCCTTTCCGTGGCATCGCGCGGAAATAGCAAGTCGGACCTCTCCAACGAAATCATACCAATTTTAGAGGACATCGCCCGGCAATACGGTTGCCGCTCGATTCGCCTTCACACCATGCGCACAGGGCTTGTGCAGAAACTCATCAAACTTGACTGGTTCGTTTCCGAAGTGGTCATGCGAAAGGAAATTCAATGATTGAATCTTGTTACGATCCGCAGGACGCAGGGCCTTCGCTAGGCTTCCGCGCCAATTCTTTCCGGCCTCACTTCAAAGGCTCCAGTTCGAAGTCTAGCAGTTCGCAGACCACGACAAACAAAGACAATTCATCCATTGTCGAAGACGAGGGATTGAATTCGACAGACGGCTCAATTGCCGCTCGTGGCGATGCTTTCAACGTCTCGACCGGAGGCGGTAAGAACAGCAATTCCACGATCAACATTCAGACGATGGATTCTGAGGTAATCGGCCAATCGCTCGATTTTGCGGCTGAAACGCTGGATGCGAATAACCAGACAGTTGACCGTGCATTTGACTTCGGAAAAGACGCACTCGACACCGTGACCGGCACAGTTGACGAGGCTTTTGGTTTTGGCCGTGACTCGCTCGACTTCGGCCAGGCTGCACTTGATTTTGCTGCCGGGTCCGACGAACGAACCGCAAACGTCATCAACGCATCGACTGAGGGCCTTCGACAGCTCTCCAACAAGGTGATTGACGCCGTTTTAGAGGATAACGCCAGCCAGCGCGAAAGCGCCTCAAACGAGCTTCTAAACGCCGTAGGCAAATACTCCACAATTATCGTTCTAGGCGTTGCCGCCGCAGGTGCCTACGCGATCAGCCGCAAATCAGCATGACCACGAATAATACACAACTAGGCTACCGGAAATATACCATTCCCGCCAATGGTGAAGTTGACATTCCGGTCCCGGACGCCTCGCAAGTCCGCTTCTACGAATCGAACGGCGCTTTCAGCGTGTCAATCGACAATGGCGAGCTTGTGCCATTCACTAAAGGCAAGAAATTCAAGCTCCCCGGAGACGACACCTTGACTGTGCTCAAGCTGCGTGACGACAGCGGTTTCGACAACGCCGTTTCTTTCTACTTCGGAAACGTGGAAGTTGAAGACGACACTTTCCAAGTGCTCAACGGAGAGGATTTGATCGGGCCGCGCCCGGACGCCGCAGAGCTTCTTTTTGACGACACCATTGCCGCTGCCGCCGCAGAAGTCACTGTGCACGCATCCAGCGCCGACACCGCAGAAATCCTTGCCCACAACTACGGGGCGAATCCGGTTGAAATCAGAAACGGTGCATCCGAAATAATTGATGTGCTCGCAGCCGGAGAGAAAGCCAGATACATAGTGACGGCGGGCCTGAAGGCTTACTCGACACTCGGAACGGATCTGCGCGTTTCCCGTTTTTTTTTCTAATGGATGACTTGTTAAAGTTTGCCGCTTTTGACTTCGCAGTCATCCGCTATGAATGGACAGCAGAAGGCGGCACCGATCTGGACACCCGCACAAAGGTAATTCAGCCTTTGATTGCAGGTGAAGTCGGATGGTCCCGGCTTTCGAATGTTGGCGATTATTTGCTTTGGGGCGGTGACAACACGGAAACCGGACAAGAAAGCATCCTGATCGACTTCAAGAAGCTTGCAGAGGATTACCCGGAGCAGACGCCGCTTGAAGTGCAGCTTGCGGCCTTCTGGTATGCTGTGCGCAATTCTGGAGACTTCAATCTGACTTTCGAAACCTACAAGGGCGGCACTATGGAGCAAGTCGGCTTTGCCTTCGAAAACGTAGGCGGTGAACTGGTTCAGACTCAAACGGTAGGCCGCAACGTAGCAACAAACATTTCCGCAGACGTTGACGGTGAAATCGTCGGCTCGATCACATACAACCCGGCAACCCTTCAAGCAACGTTCGCATGAGCATAACCTACGATCCGCCTAAAAACCATATCGGCACGATTCTTACGAGTGCCCGGTTTCAAAAGATTTATGCCGATGTCACGAAGCAATATCCATCCGAAACGGTAAACAGCCGCGCACGTTGGGCATTCATCCTGTTTATGGGCTGGAGCGGGTCTTTCTTCGGCATCAAATACGGTCCGACCTACGCGGAACGCTTCACCCTGCCCGGCTTTAGCATCGCTCAGAAAAATGCCGTTGACTACGCGGCTTCACAAATCACCGCGCAACCGGGCAATCACGCACCGATTGAAGACGGTCCCGACCTTATTTTTGACATCATCCCGGACGCAGCCAGCGCCGCAGTCGATGGCGCACTAGACGGCCTCGACAACATCAAAACAGTTCTCAAGTGGGGCATTCCGATTGCCCTACTCCTCTACTTATCTCCACAGCTCATTAAAGCTTACAAAGCCGCCACAGAATGAAGAATCCACGCCGCAGATTTGATCCGACAAACGGAACCGAACCCGTACCAGCATACAAGCCAGATGCAGAGATTGAAAAGTGGATTTTCGAGCAAGACCTGTTACCGGAGGTATTCAGCGCAACAGTGCTCAACCTTATTGCCACAAGTGCAGAGCTTGACGCTATTGTTCTAGGATCTGGACAAATCGCACTCGAAACGGCTGGAGGTGTGCCCGTCTCGATTCGTGGCGGTGACGGACTCACGCAAGGCGGCTTCCTTTTGGCCGGTGGCCCGGCCATCGCTAACAGCCTTTTTGTGGCAAAGAGTGGCAACGATGGAACCGGCACGCGTGGCCGAATGGACAAGCCATTCTTGACCATGACAGCCGCACTAGTGGCAGCACAAGCAGGCGATACGATTTTTGTTTATCCCGGAGACTACACCGGCGAAGCAGCCGCTATTTCCGGGAAGGATGGCGTTGACTGGTTCATTTTCCCGAATGCCACCGCTAGGAGCTTTAGCGTGGTGACTGACATTTCATTCAAGGTCGATAATCGTGGAGAAGGCACCGGCTTTCTCGTAAACTCTGCCGCCGCCAATGTCGAATGGTATGGCCGCGCATCGTTCATGACTATTTCAGCCGGCACGGTTTCCGTTCAAGATGCGTTAATCGGTGGCACGACAATTAACGGCGTGGCAACTCTCACGTTCCGCAATTGCATATTCGAATCCAGTTCAAACATCGGAACCGTCATCGACGGCGCAAATGTGACCGCAATAGATTGTAAGTTCTCGTCTACAGCAAATGGCGGTGAAGCGATCACGATTCGCACAACAGCAAACAATGACGCAGTAGTTAAGTTGAAAAATTGCTCGCTCAAAGCAGGGCCTGTTTTTGGCCTGAATCAGCGGTCCGAAGGGCTGAACATCGACAGTGCAACTTGGGCCGGAAGTCTCATACTTGAGAATTGCACGATTGAAGCAACGGAAGGCACTCAAGTCCCTGTAAGCATCAAGGCAAGTGCCGCTTACAATGTGGTAATCCAAGGCACTTTGAGCCAGACGCACGCCGCAGACGCAAACGTGACTTTCGTAGGCGGTGCTCCAACAACCAACAGCGCGTTTGTCGCAATATGACAATGATTACATTAGGGGAAAAAGTCTTATCCACACCACGGATCGCGGATTATGACTTTGATATAATCATCGAAGAATTTGCGGTTGTCGAATCGAACGCTTCCGATTCGCAAGTTGTCGTTTCTGACTCCCTAGTTTTGCGGAATGTCACCGCAACAGTTCGCTATGATGCGCGAATCATTTTGAATCCGCTGTCAGGTGAAATCGAGTTTCAATTGGCATCCGAGAACGAAGCAATTGCTTCCGTCGATTCGGCTGGAGTTGTCACAACAACCGGAGCCGGAAACGTTGGAATCATCGCAAAGACCCCGCACTACGCAAAGCGCGTGACGCACAACGCACGCACCGAGGATGGCATTACCGTTGACACGTTTATTTCATACGTTGACGGCAGCTTGGCAAAGTTACTTTCCGAGTCGGTTGATGATTTGGTTTCCTCTGGCGGTGGCCTGTCTTTGTTCAACTCTCGCAACGACACAGTTGCTACTTACGTCCGCAGCAATTCACATTGGACCGCTCCACTCGACTGGACTGGCGTTTCACCGTGGAATAGCACAGGCGGCAACAAACGAGGATTTGCGTTGCTCAGCCCATGCCACGGCCTAATGGCAAACCACTATGCACCTGCAATCGGCTCGAAAATCAGATTCGTGGATGCGAACAATTCAGTCATTGAACGAACTCTAGTTTCAAAGGAGCAAATCGGCACAACTGACATTTTGCTAGGCAAGCTGGATTCCGACGTTCCGAACACAATCAAGCATTACAAAGTCATGCCGGGCGATTTTTCGGACCGCATCACAAACCAGCTTTCCGGAGGCGTTCCAGTCGTTTGCACCGATCAGCAACAGCATGTGTTTTGCCGTGAAGCCTTGAATTTCTCTGCCGGAATCGGGCATAAATTCGCTGAGTTGAACAGCCGTCCGCAATACTCGGAATCCATCGTTTCAGGTGACAGCGGACAAAGCGTTTTCTTAGTCTTCGAAGGCGAGCTTATTTTGCTAGGCGCTCACCTTCACAAAACAGGCTTCCCGTTTTTATCCGCGTTCACCGATGCAATAAACGCGGCCATGACCTCGCTGGGTGGCGGCTACCAACTGAGCATCGCTGACTTATCGGCTTTTCCAACCTACTAAACAATGAGAATCCCACGCCTACGCACCGCGCCGGAATCCGGCAACATCCTAAAAGACGCATCCGGCCATGAATGGAACCCGGAACGCTATCAAACGCTTGCAGACGGTTCGCCGCGCTATTCCAGCGCCGGAAACTTCTACCTCCGCAGCGGTCAAAAACACGCCGTCTAATGGACAGCCTGATAACTTCCATGCTCACGCCGGAAAACATCTTTTTCGGCTTCCTCTGCGTGCTCCAGATGCGCGGCATTCGTGCATACGCATCGCTTGAAAAGCGGGTCACGCTAAACGAATACAAAATATCGGAGCTACAAAAATGATCGAGCTACTACAAAACCCAGCCGTCACTATGGCCGCGTCCGCTCTCGGTGGATGGGGCATGAAACTTTTCGCGCTCAACTCACAGCGCAAGCAGGAAGAACGCTTGCAGACGCTTGAGGTTTTCAAGCTTCGCATGGACCTTGGCACACAGAGCGCCGGAGCAGCCGCCGCGCGATCCGGTGACAGTTGGGGAAAAGTGACACGGCGCTATATCGCCTGGGCGATGATTCTGATTGTCGCCGCGCTTGTGCTTTTGCCGGGCCTCACAAACTCGCCTGCGATCGTGCAGACCGTCAAAGAATCGGGCGGCGTCCTCTGGGGCTTGTTTCCCGGCAGCTCAAAGGCAGAGTTTCACGAGCTGCACGGCTATATTCACAGCCCGGCAGTCTTAATCGCCTTTGGTCACATAATCGCATTTTACTTCGGACAAGCCGCCGCGAAACCGTGACACGGATCGACCATTTTGTTGATGCAGAATATCACCTGCGGAAAGCCGGATGCATTACGCTGTCCCGGATCATCCGCGAAAGAATCAAAATCGAAACCCTTCCAACTTATGCCGAAGAAAGCAGTAAACCGCCACAGCCGCAAAATCTCGGAGTGCGCCGCGAAGCTCGGAGCACGCGGAGGCCGTGCAACAGCAGCCAAGAACCGCGCCAGAAAGCGCCGCAAATAATTTTGTGAGTCAGACTTGCACTTGCAAAGCCGGAAGCCGTGAGGGGAAACCCTTGCGGCTTTTTTCGCTACATTTCCAGCGTGGCCGCGCGCTCACCGTCGATGAATACGATTGCCCGGCGCTTAATCATGGCAACCGTTCCGATCTGCGTTACAGATTCCAGATACGTTGCGGCGACCTTATGCCCGTCAAACTGGCCGTAAAATTCGACTCCATCCGCTTCCAGCGGTAATTTCTCGTCAATCACCTTCTGCCCGTCGATCAAAACAGCAAACGTGCCATTCAAACCGCCTCCAAACTCGTTTCGAGTGGCCGCAATGTTATAAGCCGGGCCGGAGTGATCCGCAGGGCGATAACTCTGCGTTGAAGACGTAGAAACGCAGCCGGAAAGGACCGCAAAACACAGCACAATAAAATATCTAATCAATCGCTTCATATTGTTTATACTTCTAACGGTGTCTTGCCTGCCGTCCAGCAACTTCTTACGGCTCAAAGGTTATGCAACATCCAAGAGCTTATTACGACAGCCGCGATGCGCGGCTAAGGGCGCTTTACCACTCGGAAAGAGTGGAGTTCAAAGACCTGCTAAAAACCGCAGGAATCAAGCGCCGTCGATTGCTTGAAATTGTGACGGACTACGGCACAAAAAAGCGAGCAACCCGGCTCGGTATTTCCGGGATGCTCGCTCATGTGAAATTGAAAGCCGCAGACGTTAAGCGGATTTGCGATGAGACTGCCCCCGTTTTTTCATATCGGCAAGCATGTCAAAAAACTGATCGTCCGGGCAGTCAGCAGCCGCGTCAAGAATCAGTCCGGCAATAGCGTTTGCGGTCGAGCCGTTCACGCAAAACCCTAGATTGTTAAGTTTCTCTAGGGTTGATGGCAAAATACGAGGCTTAGAAGGCATCATAATTCGCTTCATGTTGGTAGCGTTTTGTGTGGTCATCAGGTCAAATATAGCTCGAAAATGGCCTTTTTTCAACAACACAAAGCAACCTACGCGTAGCACGTTTCAGATTGACAAGAAAATCTTTGTAGAGCTATAGAGGAATCACTTTTGATCCTTAATTAGTCCCCCACAAGATGCGAAACAAGTTATATATTGTGCGTGCTATGTGAGCTCTAAAGTACGGGGCGATGTATCGTTTTAGCCTTACTCGGCCAAGCCCCAGCGCTTGGTGAACGGATAATAAATGAACAAGGCCTTACCGATGATTTCCTTTTCGGGGACATAGCCCCAGTAGCGGCTGTCCAGGCTGTTATCGGAATTGTCTCCCAGCGCGACATACTTGCCTTCAGGAATCGTCAACTCACTGCCGGCTTCGAGGCCGCTGAACTTGTGTCGCACATAGTTGTACGGTTCCACGTTGATGTAGCCGTCGTATTCGCCTTCCTGATCGGCATTGCGCGCGAAGGCCTTCGCCTCGTCACGAGCTTGGCCGTTGACGAACAGGCCGTGGTCGCGGATCTCAATGGTTTCGCCCGGCGCTCCGCCAATCCGCTTGATGTAATACTTGTCCGAATAATGGTTCGGATTGCCATCGATCCCGGGAATATTCCGCGTCTTGAAAACAAAGGGTTCGCCGGCCTTGGGCTTACGGAAATGATAGGTAAAGCGGTCGACAAACAAGGCATCGCCCAATGTGATGTCGAAGCGAAGGACGTCCTCACCGGCCACCGCCCGCTTGTTCTTAACCAATAAAGCCATACCGGTACCTTCGCCCTTCGTTTCAACCAGCTCCATGGAGGAGCGGTCGAAAACTCCAAAAATCACCTGATTCATATCGAATTCAGCCGGCACGCGGATGGACTGGACTTTGCCGCCGATGATAAAGCGATACTCATTCATCAAGGCCGGCAGAATCAACCACTTCCCGCGCGGCACCTTGACCGTTTCCTGGTAGATCCGGATACCGGTACCGTTCGAATTGCTGACCACGGGAATCAGGATATCGCCGCTTCGTTCCGCCACCAGCGCGCGATGGCGCGCCCCAAGACGGGCCAGGTTGAAAAGCTTGGCAGCGAAGGAAGGTTCGCCCTCGTCTGCCTCATAGACCATGGCATTCATCCCGCTGTAGGTCGGGTACATCGAATTTGTCGGGATAATGAAGGGCTGGAAAAAGAAGGTGCGGATACCAATCACGATAATCGAGGCGACCAGGGCCACCTCCAGGTTGTCGCTCCAGAAAGTCTTGGGGTAAATCTTGCCACCGATCTTCCTCAGCAAGGCATCCAGACGGCCAATGGAGGCTTCAAGTCGAGCCGCTTCGCCGGAGTCCCTGCGCTTGACCAGCCCCGAGAGTTCCTCAACCGCTTTATCCAGTTCCTTGAGACGCGATTCCGAAATCACATCCCGGCGATAATGATAGACTTTATGGGCTCCATGAAGGACCTCCCGCGCCTGCTTGAGTAATTTTCTCATCTGTTTCTGAAGGTCAGCAATACGGCGGCCGACTGGCTTTGTAAAGGTTCCGTCGCAATCTCCCGCCAGATAGGTGCCGTCGGATCAGCCACCATCCGAAGTCTTGAGGATCTTGATGAAGGCGTCCTGTGGAATCGAAACGCTCCCGATGTTCTTCATCCGTTTTTTGCCCTCTTTCTGCTTTTCGAGCAGCTTGCGCTTACGCGAGATGTCGCCGCCGTAACACTTGGCGGTCACGTCCTTGCGGTACGCACTGATTGTTTCCCGGGCCACCACGCGACCGCCGACGGAGGCCTGAATCGCGATTTTGAACATTTGGCGCGGTAGGATCTCCTTCAAGCGTTCACAAAGGGCGCGTCCCCTGCCCTCCGCCTTGTCGACGTGGACGATGGAAGAGAAGGCATCTATTGACTCGGCATTGACGAGGATATCCAGACGGCAAAGCTTGGACTTTTCATAGCCATCCATTTCGTAGTCCATCGAGCCATAGCCGCGTGTGATGCTCTTGAGGCGGTCATTAAAATCGACCAGGATCTCGTTGAGCGGCAGGCGGCAGACGAGCATGACCCGTTGTGAATCAATCGTTTCCGTATGTTCACAGATGCCGCGCTTCTCCGAAACCAGGGCCAGGACGTCCCCGATCGAGCTACTGGGCAGGTGGATCGAGGCCTTAATCATGGGTTCCTCGATGCACTCGATTTCCGAAGGGTCCGGAAGGAAGACCGGATTGTGAACCTCCACCACCTCGCCGTCCGTCTTGGTCACGTTGTAAACCACGCTGGGATAGGTTGAGATCACATCCAGGTCGTACTCGCGGCGAATCCGTTCCTGTATGATTTCCATGTGCAGCAGTCCGAGGAAGCCACACCGGAAGCCGAAGCCCAGGGCGACGGAGTTTTCAGACTGGTAAATAAATGCGGCGTCATTCAGCCGCAGTTTACCCATGCTGGCCTTCAACTTATTGTAATCACTGGTGTCGATGGGATAGATCCCGCTGAAGACCATGGGGCGCACTTCCTTATAGCCGGGCAACATTTCGGTGGCAGGCTTGTTGGCGAGAGTGATCGTGTCCCCGAGTTTGATCTCCGCGACATCGCGGATATTGGTCACGATATAGCCCACATCGCCGGCTTTGAGCTCGGGTTGCGCGGTCATGGCCGGCGAGAATTTGCCCACTTCCTTGACTTGGGCCTTCATGCCGTCGCTCATCGTCATGATATGGTCATTCGTCTTGACGGATCCGGAAAAGACTCGGACGTAGCAAATCACCCCCTTGTAGGCATCATAGACGCAGTCGAAAATCAGCACACGCAAGCCGTCGACCTCGGCCCATCGGGGGGTCGGCACGCGGGCCACGGCGGCTTCCATCAAATCCTCGACACCGAGCCCGCTCTTGCCGCTGGTCAAAACGGCTTCGTCGGCGGGAATGGCCAAAACGTCCTCAAGTTGGGCCTGAATGGCGGGAACATCCGCACTCGGAAGGTCGATCTTATTGATCACCGGGATGATCTCGAGCCCCTGTTCCAGAGCCAAATGGGCATTCGCAACTGTCTGGGCTTCAATGCCCTGAGCCGCGTCAATCAAAAGCATCGCCCCCTCACAAGCCGCCAGGCTTCGGGACACCTCATAGGAAAAGTCCACGTGCCCCGGGGTGTCGATCAGGTTGAAAGTGTAATCCTGACCGTCCTTGGCCTTGTAAACCATCGAAACCGGATGGCTTTTAATCGTAATGCCCCGCTCCCGCTCCAGATCCATCGAATCCAGGAGCTGGTCCTTCATGTCGCGCATTTCGACTGTGCGCGTAAGCTCAAGGATCCGGTCGGAAAGCGTGGTCTTCCCGTGGTCAACGTGGGCAATAATGCAGAAGTTGCGCGTGTGTTTCAGGTCGGTCATGTGTTGCGAAACGCGCAAAGATCACGTCCTGGCAGGAAAATTCAACCCTGTTCTTCGAATCGGGCCTGACTTCGCCCGCCACATGGGCTAGAGAAAGGCGATATGCCCAAGAAAGAACATGCAGAATCCGGCCTCAGGATCGGGCCGGCGGAACTCGAGGATGTGGACCGTATCGCCGCTTTGCTGGGACTGCTTTTTCAGCAGGAAGCCGATTTTCAACCGGATCCGGAGTCACAACGGGCAGGCATCCAGGCCCTGCTGGCGGCTCCGGAGATGGGGGAATTCCTCCTCCTTAGAGACCCGAAAGGAAATGTGCTTGGCCTGCTCAGTCTGCTCTATTCGATCTCGACCGCACTGGGTGGGCGTGTCGCCACGCTCGAGGATTTTATCATCAGTCCGGAATACCGTGGGCGTGGTTGGGGGCACCGTCTACTTGATGCAGCTCTTGAACTGGCGCGCACCCGCCAATGCAAACGCATTACCCTTTTGACCGATGCCGACAACCACGCGGCGCAGAAGCTCTATCATGCATACGGCTTCAAGCGGTCTGCCATGTGTGTCATGCGCAGGCTTGACGGCCCCGAAGGACAATCGGCTAGTAGTGCAGGCTGAGTTCTTCGGTGCCGGTTTCCGCACGGGTCAAGACGAAGCGCAGATCTTCGGGCTGAATCACATCCAGGGGATCGCACTGCTTCAGGTAGTCCAAATAGATACGTCGCAGATGGAATTCGACTTCGGTCCGGGCCAATCCAGACGAAGCGCCCTTCCCTTCATGTATAAACTCGGAACCCCGCGAGCTGCGCAGCATATCCGTGACACCATAGCGCGCGAGGCGCAGGCGTAAGTGATCCGCATACTTTTGCCAGACTTCTTCCTCCGCGTGTGCCAAGGCAAGCTCCGAAAGGGTTTCAATCGTGACAAACAGGTTTTCAATCGGGTATTGCGCTTCAAGTTGCATCTCACGCACCACCCCGCGGTATGAGTTCAGAATGAAGGCACGCCATGCCCTACGCATTCTTCCCTGGTTGTCGTAAAGACGTGTGCGGTCTTCCGGGTTCCTGGTAATCAGTTTCAAGTGGGCCCGCTTCGTATGGTCGACAAAATCGACCGTTTGAAGTACGATGTTGGATACATCCAGACCGCCATGGTCTTTCAGCCAAGCACGCAAGGTGCGGAAGCAAGGCGAGAGCGCCGCGGTCCCCCGCTCGAGGGCGCAGGTCGCCTTGTAGATGTCAGAACTGGTATGCATAACGAGTGAGTTACAGCAATAAACCTGCCTATGCTTGCATCTAACAAGCAGAAATTAGTTAAAAATACGCAAATCTGTAGTGCTTTCCTTACTACAAAAGCGGCGAGATGCATTCGAGGACGGGGATCTACCTCCATTCGTGTTTTGGATACCGCCCGGCCAAATCCTTGCGCACATGCTGGTACGCCCCGCCCCAGAATCCGTCAAGATCGTCGGTCAAGTGGGCGGGACGTCCATTGGGAGCAAGCAGTTCGACCAGCAAGGGCACGCGTCCGTTTGCGATCCGCAGGCTCGAACCGGGCACGTCGTAGAAGTCTTGCAACTTCGAAGAGATGAATGCCCTTCCGTCCGACTCATAACGTATACGGACCGGACGTTTGCGGCGTGGTAATTCCATCTCCGCCGGTGCGTAGGTGTCGAGGTAATACAATTGCTCAGGACTCACCCAGGACTGAACGGAAGGCAGGACCGGTCGGTCCTTGATCTCCTTATAACTGACTGCCCCTTCGCAAATTTGTTCGATCAGCAATTGCCGGGCGTCGGTGTCGATCGGATCGATCTCGGTTTCCGGGCAGTGGTGCGCGACAAAATTCACACGCTGGATCCATGTGTCGACCGCGCTGTTCCAGTTTTTGAGAACCAAGTCCCCATTGGCCACCCGTTCCGCCAGCAGGCTTGCGGCCCGGGCGGCATCCGGTTCGCCCTGCTCCTTGAATTCCAGGACAAGGTCCCGGAACCTCCGTTCCGAACGTGCAACGACACGCCGGGTCCCTTCGTCGTAAGTGGTCGCCAGGCTGACTTTGAAGTCGCCCGGAAAGACCTCCTCCAGCCAGTCTTCCCTGACTTCGGTCGCCATGCCCAGAAGCACGGTCACCTCGCCTCGCACTTCACGTTCCTCGATCTCCGTGGCGACGAAGAGTTCACTTTCAACCACGCTCTCCCTGCGCAATTCGCCAGAACGCTGATGGACCATGCGGCAACGCCGGGTACCCCGGTCATTTCGCTTGCAGAGATGATCTGAGAAAGCTGACAACAGGCATTTGGCAATTTCAGTCTCCGGATCGTGAGCAACCGCGATCGTGTCAAGTGAGAGACCTTCACGCTGGGCGAGACTCATGAGCTGTCGGGCGACCTCCGCGGCTTGGCGTGCGGCTCCAGCATGGATGCCCAATGCGATACAGTGCTCCAAGGCAAACTGGCAGGAACGGGCATAGTCCCATGCCCTCAAGTGAACAAAATAGTCGGAAAGCGCACCCACATGATCCTCGATTTCCCTGAGTTGTGCCGCGCGGATGCGGTCTTCACGGGCGGGCCGGTACAGCGCTCGTCCCTGACTCAATGCCGCGATTCCGCAAATCGCATCCAAAACACCACGGTTTGCGCCCTCGATCAGCATGCGGGCCATTCTGGGGTGCAATGGGAAGCCTGCCATCCGGCGGCCTGTTTCCGTCAGGCCGGTAGCTTCACTGAAGGCACCGAGATCCTCCAGAAGTAACTCCGCACGACGCATGGCTGCCACCGGCGGAGCCTCAAACCAGGGAAAACCGGCAAAGTGTCGGATGCCCGAAGCCGCCAGGAGGAGAAGGGTTTCAGAGAGGTCGACCCGCTTGACCTCCGGCAGGTCACGCTCCGGTCTGGCGACGTGTTCGGCCTCCGACCACAGGCGCAAGCAGAACCCCGGGCCGCTACGCCCCGCCCGGCCGGTACGCTGTTCCGCGGATGCCCGACTGATCCCTTCGACCAGCAATGTATTGATCCCCCTGCGGGGGTCGTAACGCGCCATGCGTGCCAGCCCGCCATCAATGACCAGACGGACGCCTTCGATCGTAATCGAGGTTTCGGCCACATTGGTCGACACAATCACCTTGGGGCGATTTCCGGAGGCAACCGCACGGTCCTGGGCGTCGGGCGCCAGTTCCCCGTGGAGCGGAAGGACCTCATAGCCCCGTGCCTCGGGCAAGCCCTGCAGTGCATCAATGGTTTTGCGGATCTCGTAGGCGCCAGGCATGAAGACCAGGACATCACCGTCAATTCCCTGCCTCGCTGCCGACCGGAAGGCCGAGGCGGCCCGGTCCCATACCGGAGCAGCATCCCGGTTGAGTGCAGATCCGGCGTAACTGACCTCGACGGGATACATGCGCCCCTGGGCTTCGATCCGGGCCACCGGGGCGAGAAAGGACTCGAGGGTATCGATGTCCAGCGTGGCTGACATCACGACCATCTTCAAGTCCGGCCGTACCGTCTGGATCGACTGCAAGGCGCAAGCCAGACTCAGGTCGCTCGTCAGGTGACGCTCGTGGAATTCATCAAATATGACCGCGCTGATGCCGGATAAGGTCGGGTCCTGCAGAATTTGCCGCAGGAGGATTGCCTCGGTGACGAAACGGATGCGGGTCTTGGGGCCGACACGGTTCTCAAAGCGAATTTGATAGCCGACTTCTTCCCCCAAGGAGACCGATCTTTCCGCAGCCACACGCTTAGCCAGCAAGCGTGCGGCAAGGCGCCTGGGCTGGAGAATGACGATCTCCCCCGGTAAATTGCATCGATCCAATAGGATCTGCGGCACCTGGGTCGATTTCCCTGAGCCGGTCGGTGCGCTGAGGACGACCCTTCCATGCGCATGCAATCCTGCGACCAACTGGTCGGCGCACTCATGAATGGGTAAGCGTGCTGGTTGGGTTGCCATGCGGTCGTGTTACCAGTTCACGATGCACTGGCCTCCGGTAATCTGGCGGCTTTGTGCGGTATACTGCTGGATTTCGATTCTTACCCCGTTGGGGTCTGTCACCCAAACCTGCCAGCTGTTGTCGGCCCCCATCTTTTTCGCTCCAACGGGAATGCCTGCCTGCCTCAGGCGCACAATGACCGCGTCTATCTCATCGGTCTCCAATGCGACATGATTGATATTTCCGGGCCCGGAGGTCGTCCCCTCGAATACCTCCAAAAAGGTCATATTGCCGAACTTGAGGTAGTAACCGATGAGTCGGCCGTCCTTGATGAATTCATACCCGCGTTCCATGCCGAAACCTTCCGTGTAGAAGCGCTCGGTCGCCTGAAGATCTTCTGTGTGTATGCAGATGTGGGCGATTTGCTTGATCATAGGATCGCAGCCAAGAGTAGATCCGGGCCGCTGACAATGCGGATGTCTGGAAAGCTTCAAGGATGCATCCACATCATTCCGCCTTGCGCAGGGTGTGCAACGTGATTTCCGGACGACAGTTCAAACGGGCCGGCACCCCGCTCGCCCCGGTGCCACGGCTCGTATAGCCCAGAAGTTTGCCATGCTGCCAGTCTCCAGAGAGCAGGCGACGCGGTGCCGTGCCGTCGTGTACAACCGGTATGCCGCCGGGGAGGCAAAGCTGGCCTCCGTGCGTGTGACCGGACAGCATATAGTCGATGTCCTCTTCTTCCGCTTGGCGGTAGGTTTCCGGGGAATGGGACAGCAGGATTTTGCAGGCGCCGGCGTCAACCCCGATGGCGGCGTGACGAATGTCGTGCGTCTTGTAATGGTTGGCATCGTCAATCCCAAGGAGGAAAAGCCGCGCCCCATCCCTTTCCAGCAAGGTATTTTCGTTCAAGAGGAAACGGACACGGCCGTCTTCGAGATGGACGACTTTGGCGATAAAGTCATGATTGCCGAGAACTGCATAGGCCCGCGTCTTGAAATGCTGGGCAATCCGCCGCATCGCATTCGTCGCGCCGGTATGGTCCCCAAAGGTACAGGTCCTGTAGTCGCCGGTCAGAACAATAAGATCATATTCGAGTGGTTGAATCGCACGAATCAGTGCATCCGGAAAATCCGGGTGTAGGTCGGCATGTAAATCAGTCAACTGGAGAAGGCGGAAGCCATCGAAAGCAGCCGGGAGGCGCTTGAGCGGCACCTCCCGGCGGACCACTTCGAAGTCCAGGTAATTGCGGTGCGCCCGCCCCCATAAGCCGCTGATTTTCAAGCAGAAAGTAATAAACCGGTGAATGTCCCACTTGTGCTCGTAGGTAAACATCCCCTTCCCCTGCCCTTTGCCGTGATGCTGAAGCAAGAGGTGCTCCATCTCCAGGCGTCGGGCAAATGCATCGCGCCCCATGCGCTCGGCAAGCGCAGCGAGTTTGCTGGGGCCCCTCGCTTCCGAGGGAGACAAATCCGTGAGCTCAGACATTATGGAATAACGATTGCGGTCCGTGAATAGTTTTGAACATTATGGATTTTTACCCCTGATTCCAAGTCAATGACTACTGCGAAAGAATATTCACACGCATTTGACAGCATAGAAGACGCCATCCGCGACATTGCCGATGGTAAAATGGTCATCGTGACAGACGATGAATCCCGCGAGAATGAGGGAGATCTAGTGATGGCCGCCGAGAAAGTGACTCCGCAGGCAGTCAACCAGATGATCATGCATGCTCGTGGCTTGATCTGTGTGCCGATGATGGCACACCAACTGCGTCGCTTGGGGATCAGCCGCATGGCGTCCGAAAACCGGGAATCCCACCAAACAGACTTTGCCGTTTCGGTCGATGCCGCCGAAGGTATTACCACCGGAATCAGTGCCTACGACCGGGCCGAAACCATCCGCATCCTCGGGGATGCCAACTCGCATCCGGATCAGCTGGTCCAACCCGGTCACGTATTCCCCTTGCGTGCGAAGCCCGGTGGCGTGCTACAACGGGCCGGCCACACCGAAGCGGCGGTTGACCTCGTGCAACTCGCAGGCCTCAACCCGGCCGGCGTTATCTGCGAAATCCTGAATGAAGACGGCAGCTCCGCCCGGATTGCTGACTTGATCGAATACAAGAAGAAGCACGACCTGAAACTCATCTCAATCGCGGACCTGATCGAATACCGTCACACCCGCGACCGTCTGGTGGAGCATGTCCTGACCAAGCCCTTCGAGTCCGACTTCGGCACCTTCAACCTGCACATCTTCCGCAGTATCCTCGACCAACGTCAGCACATTGCCCTGTCGATGGGGCCCCTTGGCCCGGAGCCGACACTGGTGCGGGTGCAAAGTGAGAACCTACTGGCTGACATCTTCCGGTCGAAAACACTTGGCGGCTACAACTCCCTCAACAAGGCGATGGAAAAGATCGCACAAGCAGGTAAGGGGGTCCTGCTGTACATGGAGCAACCCCAGGGAGGGATTCGCGTCATTGAAGGCAAAGACGAAGCAGAGCTCAAGGATGTGGGCCCCATGAAGATGGATTTCCGCGACTACGGCATCGGCGCACAGATCCTGGTTGCGCTCGGGCTCAGCAAGATCCGCTTGCTTTCCAGTACGCAGCGCAAGGTCATCGGACTGGACGGCTACGACCTCGAAATTGTCGAGCACTTGGCTTTGGACTAGTACGCAAGGGCAGCTCCCAAACAAGGAAGCTGCCCTTACTTCAGGGCTCTCTAGCGTCCGAAAATTTTACCGAAAAAGCCTTTACGTTGTTCGAGCGCGCCAAATTTGATGCGTGCCAGCGCGACTGCAATGCGCTCCAGCTTGGGCTGGTTCATGTTGATGAAGAAGCGCTCCGGCGAACCACCGGTACTGAAGATTTGCTCCAGGTCGCTGGATTCGGATGTGAACCACTGGCAGACATCGCTGACTTTCTCGATCGCACGCTTGATGCTTCCGTCGATGGTCAATTTGCTCGCCTTGGCACGAATCGCTTCTTCCTCATCCGTGAGTTGTACGCCGGATTGAGATAAAAGCTCGAGTTGGATCGGCTCGGAGAGCTCGATCGCGATCAATCCGATCGCTTCGGCCAGGTGAACCCCGCGCTCGCCACGCCGGTAAGGTATGTGTTTTGCAATCCCGACTTCATCCTTATGGGCCAGGCCATTGAGGAAAGATTTCAGATCTCCGCCAACGACCACGTTTTGAGCCAAGCGCTGGCCGAAATGAATCACCTCCACCAGCGTCTGCAGGTCTTCAGACTCCAGTAGATCGTTCGTATCCTGGGTGAAATGCACGAACTTAGCCGGGAAATTGGTCGGGATCTGCAGCTTTGCCAGAATCCGCTCAAAGGTGTCATCCACTTCACTCTCCGATTCCACCGTATCCACCATGTCGGAAAACGGATCGTCGAAGGCCAGCGTCTCCCGGAGGATATCCATCAAAAGATGAATCCGCTTCTGTTTCCCCACTAATCCGGGGACATCCCTCAATTCTTCGAACGTAAAGTCGATGTACTTGGCCGGCGTTTCATCACTGCCTTTGAAAGGCCATGAGATGCCGACATTCTGCCCCAGCTTGGCGATTTCAGTATCGTTAAGGATCGAGCTGAAGAAACGCTTCCGGAGGTGTTCCCACTCCGCTTCTGAATATTTTTCCATAGATTTATTTTATTGGGGCATTGCCGGTGTGTTCAATATTTCTTCGGCAACATTTTTATAGTCGTCCTGTACGCTGTCCTCACTGGCCATGTTACTGACCAGGCTGACTGGCATGCCAAGCGTCACCGCACGTCGCACCACGATAGCATCCCGGACCTGATGGTCAAATATGCGGGTGTCTTTTGCGACGCGCCCCTGATTCTTGAATTGATTGATGCGAAACTGCATGCGCATCTTGGGCACGTCGATGTCCACATTGCTTTTAATCGCGTTGAAGATGACCCCGCGAACCTGGGCGACGGGTTGCATGCCGGCAACCCGGAAACTCGCACTCAAATGCTGGAACTGCTGCAATTTGCCGACGAGCAAAGTGAATCCAATCAGACTGAGCGCGTCCGGATTGGACGGCACATAGATTTCGCTACTACAGAAGATGCCGCACTGCGCCGCATAGAGCACGTTTGGCGGACAATCGAAAAGGATGAAATCGTAGTCATTCTCGATCTCCGCCAATTGTTCCTGAAAAATGGCGAAGGCAGGACGACCGTCCGTGGACTCGAAGTCGTGTTCGATATCGACCAGTGTGAAAGTCGCCGGCACCACATCCAAGCCCGGCAACAGGCACTCGCCTTCCTGGCCCCGGACCACGTCCTTGACCACACAGTCACGCAACTGGCAAATGCCCGGTTCGAAGATTGAATACAGGTGGCCGGTGTCGGCCGTATTGAGCGGATTCCATCGCTCCAGTTTTAACAGCCATATGCTCGAATTGGATTGTGCATCCAAGTCGACCAAGAGCACCCGGTTGCCCATTTGAGCTAAGGCTGAGGCCAGATTTACGACGAGCGAGGTTTTACCCACGCCACCCTTGTAATTCACGAAGCTTATTTTGCGAGGCATGACAGGCTAATAGAGACCATACTAAGTCAGAACTGACAACCCGCTTTTGTTCAATTAACTGTAAAATGAACGCAGGGTATAAACCCTATTTTTAGTGTCGGATCTTACTGTTTCTTAGCAAGTTGTGTAACCGAAAAGAAATTCTGACTTCTCATTTGTTCGTTACTTAAAACTTCGCAGAGGCTCACGAAAAGAAGCCTGACAAACCTGACCAAGTCCTAAGTTCGGAGCAGTACCGGGCTCAGGCCTTCGGACGCTCCGGCCGTGGAAACAGGATGGTCTTCTCCCCGAGTGACTTCCCTTCAAGCGTGGTCCCCCACTCGAGTTGTCCATCCAGCATGGCGAAGTCCTCGGCCCCGATCAGCTGACGGACCTTGGATGAGATCGCCGGCATGACCGGTGTCAGCAGAACGACCCCAAGACGAAGCGCTTCGGCCATATATGCCAAGGATGTTTCGAGTTTGGCGCGGTCCGCGGGATCTTCCGACTTCGCCAGTTTCCAAGGCGCACGCGTCTCGGCATACTTGTTGATCCCCGAAATGAACGTGAAGATACGATCAAGCGCTTTATGGAACTGGAAGTTTTCGTAGAGATCAACCAATTCGCCACCGATCTCGGACCACAACTTCCGAAGCTCCTGTTCCGGAGTTTCGTCCACACTGACGGCCGGCACCTTGCCTTCGGTGTAACGACCTCCCATGTTCAGGAGACGGCTGACAAGGTTGCCGAGGTCATTGGCCAAATCGCTGTTGTAGCGACTCATGAATAGTTCCAGCGAGAACTCGCTGTCCTGACCGACGTTCATCTCGCGAGTGACAAAGTAGCGGAAGGCGTCGGCACCGAACTGCTCAATGAGGTCCAGCGGGTTGACCACGTCGCCGGTGCTCTTGGACATCTTGGCGCCGGAACTCAGCCACCAGCCATGCACGAGGAAATGTTTCGGAAGTTCGATATCCAGAGCCTTTAGCATGATCGGCCAGTAGACCGCATGCGGCGGCACGAGAATGTCTTTCCCGATGACATGATAGTCGGCCGGCCAGTGTTTTTCGAATTCATCGGTTCCATATCCGGCTCCGGTAATGTAGTTGGTCAGCGCGTCAAACCAGACATAGGTGACGAAGCCGGTGTCGAAGGGCAGTTCGATCCCCCACTCGAGGCGCTCCTTCGGGCGCGAGATACAGAGGTCGTTCAAGTCTTCCTTCTTCAGAAACTGAAGCACATCGGCACTGCGGAATCGCGGATAGATCATGCTTTCGTTCTTCTCGATGGTCTCAATCAGCCAGTCCTGGTACTGAGCCAGCTTAAAGAAGTAGTTGGTCTCGGTGACCTCGACGACATCCCCGTAGATCTCGGGCCATTTGCCGTCGACTTTTTCCTTTTCAGTGACGAACTGCTCCTGACGCACGCTGTAGAAGCCGTTGTAGTCGGACTTATAGATCTCCCCTTTGTCGTAGAGTTTCTGAAGGATCTCCTGGACGACCGCCTTGTGCCTTGCCTGGGTGGTGCGAATGTAGTCGTCATTTGAAATCTCAAGGCGTTGGCACAAGCCTTGGAATTCGCCGGCGAGACGATCGCAGATTTCAATGGGTGCGACGCCCTGCTTCTGCGCCGACATCTGGACTTTCTGCCCGTGTTCGTCCAAGCCGGTGAGGAACTTCACCTCATCGCCCATCATTCGACGGAAGCGTGCGACGATATCAGTCAGCACTTTTTCATAGGCATGGCCGAGGTGCGGCGAGCCGTTTGCATAGTCGATTGCAGTGGTGATGTAGAACTTCTTGCTCATAGAAAACTGAGCAAGTTGGGGGAATTCCGGGACGGGTGCAAGTGCTGGTTTCGAAGACGTCCGGGTCGCCCACGGCTGCCTACGGGCGACTCCTGCATGCAGAGCCCATGGGAAACAGGCCCTTTGCCGCGCCCAAAGCGTGCCTCAGCCGCGAATCAGGGAAGCCACGGATACTTATTGAAGTCCGGCGGGCGTTTTTCATTCCAGGCGCGCCGCCCCTCCTCGCCCTCTTCGGTCAAGTAATAGAGAAGCGTCGCATTGCCCGCCAGCTCCTGCAGGCCCTGCTGCCCGTCGACATCGGCATTAAAGGCCGCCTTGAGGCAGCGAATCGAGAGCGGGCTGTGCTGGAGGATTTCCTTTGCCCATTGCTCGCCCTCCGCCTCGAGTTGCTCGTAAGGCACCACCTTGTTCACCAGGCCCATATCCAAGGCCTCGGACGCATTATATTGGCGGCAGAGATACCAGATCTCCCGGGCCTTTTTCTGCCCGACAATGCGTGCCAGATAACTGGAGCCAAAGCCGCCGTCGAAGCTGCCGACCTTGGGGCCGGTCTGACCAAAGACCGCATTATCCGCCGCAATGGTCAGGTCGCAGACCACATGGAGCACATGTCCCCCGCCGATCGCATACCCCGCGACAAGGGCGATCACGACCTTGGGCATCGAACGGATAAGCTTCTGCAGATCCAGCACATTGAGGCGCGGCACCCCGTCCTTGCCGATATAGCCACCCCGTTTGTGTCCGCGGATTTTCTGGTCGCCGCCGGCGCAAAATGCGAATTTCCCGTCGGTTTGCGGGTTGAAGCCGGTCAGTAGGACTACCCCGATGGAACTGTCCTCGCGGGCGTCGGTAAAGGCCTCGATCATCTCCGCCACGGTGTCCGGAGTGAAAGCATTGCGCCGGTGTGGCCGGTTGATGGTTACCTTGGCGATCCCTTCGGATTTCTCGTAGATGATTTCCTCGAAGTCGCGGACTTTTTGCCAGTTCGTCATAGTCTAATTTGGATTAAGGATCTGTTTCAAAGCAGTACGGGACACTTTCCTGTCCGTCTTCAACTCAAGCACGCGCAGGCCGCGCGCCGGCAGGTGGTTGATTAGTCTGACGAAGGTATCCCAATCGTCAATACACTGGTACGCCACGCCGTGTGCGTCGGCAAGCTTTGCCAGGTCGACTTCCTGCGGGGTTGCGAAAAACGCCTCAAACGGCGGCTCCAGTGAAGCGACCGGCAGCAGTTCGAAAATGCCGCCTCCGTTGTTATTAAGGCAGACCACCGTGAGGCTCCCCTGCATTCGTGAGGCCGCAAGCAGTGCGTTGCTGTCGTGCAGGAAGGCAAGGTCTCCGGTTAGGAGAATGGAAGGCCTGTTCCCGTGTGCCATGCCCATGGCGGTACCCAGGGTGCCGTCGATTCCGTTTGCGCCACGATTGGCCAGTACCGGGCAAGCCCGGTTTCCGGCTGCCCAGAACCATTCCGCATAACGAACACTCATGCTACCCGCCAGGAAAACAGGCGTCCCTACGGGCAAGTGTCCTGACAACAACCACGCGGCTTTCCCCTCGAAGCTAGACTGCTCCGCTTTCAGGGCGGTTTCAATACGCTTCCGTACTTGAATCTCGCGCGTACTCCAAGCGAGCGTCCAGTCCGGGTCGCTACGCTGATGGCTCAGGTGTTCCGCCAATCGATGCACCTCTCCGGTCATCGGGACGGCCACCCGGTGCAAGGGGTCCGTGTTGGCAGGAAACTCCGCAAGCAAAAAACCCACGGCATCCAGCCGTGAAAGCCACTGCCGGAGAACCTTGCTTGTGGGCAGAGGACCGATCTGCAAAACCGCAGTCGGCGACAGTTCATCCACAGATGAAGCATCCCGGAGGATGGCGTCATAGTTGCAAACCAGCGCGGGCATCTCCCCGGCATGCCCGCGGAGCGGGTTCAAGACATCGGCAAGTACCGGCCAACCCAGCTTCTGGGACAGCATGGCCACGGCATCGGTAAAGGGCTCATTTCCTCCCTTCGGGTTTACGTCGCCCACGACAATCAAGCCGTGAGTATGACTGGCCAGGCGTTCGCCCGCGACGGTATCTAAAGCGTTCTCAAGCGACACCGACTCGCAGATCCGAGTCAGAACGGTGGACGCGTCCTCCAAGACATCCTTCCCGACCACCGGTTCGTCTGCTGGCGAAGGAGCAAGCGGGTCCCGAAATGGAAAATTCAGATGCACTGGACCGGGATTGTGATGGGTGGCCTGGTCGACCGCATGTACCAGTCGCTGACGCAGGTAGGCCAGCATCTCCGCGCTAACTTCGGGCAGGGCCATCTCATGGAAGCTACGGACATAAGCGCCGAACAGTTTAAATTGGTCGATCGTTTGTCCGGAGGAGCAATCGCGCAATTCCGGGGGGCGGTCTGCGGAAAATACGAGCAGCGGCGTCCCACTCATGGAGGCTTCGATCACTGCGGGGAAATAATTGGCGGCAGCCGTTCCTGAAGTACAGACCAGCACCACGGGTTTGTGGCTGCGCTTGGCCAATCCCAGCGCATAAAAGCCGGCGGAACGCTCATCCAGAATGGGGATGGCATCCAGCTTTGGGTTCCGTGCCGCCGCCACGGTCAAGGGCGTGGAACGCGACCCCGGCGAGATCACCACATGCTCGACCCCGAGGCGGGACAGGACTTCCATGCACACTGCAGCCCAGGCGCTGTTCACATTGGAACGTGCCAGGCTGTCAAATATTTCGTGATCAGTGTTTTCCACAGTTTATTGAAGCTGAACTGCTTTCCGGTGAATTACAAATCCTTCGGTACACGACAAAGCACTTGAATCAAGCCCTCTTCTGTTGAGGGTTTTTCCAGATAGTCGTCCATACCTGCCTCAACAGCCTTTTTTCTTTCCTCCTCAAAGACATAGGCGGTAGCCGCAATCAGCCATATCCGATGCCCGCATGCGGTGAACCTTCCGGACTGTTCGTTTGCCCGAATCCGGCGTGCCACCTCGAAACCATCCAGTTCCGGCATATTGCAATCCAGCAAGACCAGGTCGTAGGGCTCGGCCTCAAGTCTTTCCAGCAGTTCCGCCCCACTCTCCGCAACGGCCACCGCTAAACCCAATGACTTCAATTGCAGGCTGAGTACCATCCTGTTGGTCGGGTCGTCGTCCACAACGATCAAGCGCAGCTTTTGGATCGACTCCGGGATGGTTTCTACCTCGGCCGACCGCGGCTCCGTTTCCCTTTCACCCGCCTTGGGAAAACGGATTTCAAACCAGAATGTCGTTCCCTCTCCGGTGGTACTGCTCACACCGATCTCCCCGCCCATGATCTGGACCAGATTCTTCGTAATGGACAAGCCCAGCCCCGTGCCACCAAAATTCCGTGAGATGCTGGAATCCGCCTGGGCAAATGGCTTGAAAATGCGCGCCTGTACCTCCGGAGGCATCCCCACTCCGGTATCCCGCACTTCGAATCGTACCAGAACCTGATCCGCGCTGGATTGTACGGCTTGCGCGGAGACACGCACCTCACCCTCGTTCGTGAATTTGACCGCATTGCCGACCAGGTTGCCCAGAATCTGCGCCAGGCGGTGGCTGTCCCCGATCAGTTCACACCGCATTTCCTCTTTAATTGCGTTGACCAAGTTAATCGACTTGCTGGCGGCCTGAGGGGCGAACAGGAGCATGGTGTTGTCCATCACCTCTCCAAGATTGAACCGAGTCGCCTCCAGTTGCATGGCGCCTGCTTCGATCTTGGAGAAATCCAGAATGTCATTTAATACCGTCAAAAGTACTTCGGCACAGCGGGACAGGGTCTCGGCCATGCGCTTGGACTCGTCATCCAAACCGGAGTTCACCAGCAGGTGCGACAAGCCGATGATCCCATTCATCGGGGTCCTGATCTCATGGCTCATTTTGGCCAGGAATTCGGACTTCATCTGGACAACTTTCTCGGCTTCTTTGCGTGATTCCTCCAGTGCTGCCTGCACACGCTTCTGTTCGGTAATGTCCACCGCCACCCCCATTCCGCCGATCACTTTTCCCCTCGCGTTCAAAATAGGGGAAACCGTCAATAAGACCGGTATTTTTTCACCATTCTTCTTTGTGTAGGTCCATTCATCGACGTAGCGTCCATAGAATTCTGCCGCCCGCATGAAGAGTTCGACATCCGGGCGAAGCCTTTGACCGAACTTTTTTCCAAGGATTTCCGCGCGATCAATCAACTCCCGCCGTTGGTGGAAAATGGATGGCTGGTAATGCCCGACTAGATCTGCACTGGACCACCCGGTCAATTTCTCGGCCGCTTCATTTAAGAACTGGATGATGCCATTATTACCGACGGAAATGACTGCGACTTCCGCATTCTGCAAAATAGTGCTATGCATCGCCTGCAGGCTCGCGATCTGGTCACGGTGATACTCCTTCAATAGAAGCCCTCCCAGAAGAACCAGAACCAAGGCCATCCAGGAAGCGACCAGGATCCGGTTACGGAACAAGACCGGGTTCAATACCCCTTCAATCATTGATTCCGGCATGCGGGACAGCAGTATCCATCTATAATCCCCGTTCGAGTCCTGCATGCGGATGCCGCCAACACTCGACTGGTAGGGGGAGAGCGTGCGCCAAGTGTACAGATCTCCGGCCCCGGAGAGAAAACTGCCTCTGCCGAGTGCTGTGATCCGGGACCATAGTTCGGGCTGCTGGTCCTGGATCCGCGTGCCCTCTTTTCCGCCAAACATAAAACCCCAAGCCTGCCCGGAATTGCGATGCATGAGCCAATAGCCTTCAGAATTCAACAGTTCCAACGCCTTGTTGACATCCATGGCTTGAAGCGAGCGCAACAAGCGGTCCGCGTCAAAATTGACAACCAGCACTCCCGCTAGTTGAGCATCACTCCGGTAGATGGCCTGAACGATGCGTAGAGTCGAACGATAAGGCCGTTCGATTCCCCCCCGTTCGACATTCAGATCAAGCGGCGATATGTAAATATCGCCCCGGGGGAGCTGTATGCCCTGCTGAAAATAATAGCGCTCGGCCTTGTCTTGTAGCTGCTGTTCAGGGATCACCAGTCCACTCTTCTCGACGCGGATTTGCTCCATCCCGTCCGGACGTATGAAGCGTATCTGTAGTAAACCGGTCCCTTCTCGAGCAAAATTACCGAAGTCCGCTTCAAGTGCTTGCCGCGTCCCCGCCCCAGGCGTCTCCGAGTATCGGGCGAGACTCGGCAAACCGCTTAGCAGCAGCGAGTCCTGGATCGATTCATCACAAAAGCGGGCAATTTGTTGCTGCATCAATTCCAACATGTGGATGTTGCCGGATTCGAGACGGCTCATGCGTGAGTCACGCTCAGAGACATAGCCGATTCGTAGCAACCCGAAGCCCAACACGCAAACTAGGCAGAGAAGTCCCAGTGCGAGCCGTTGTTCGGCCACAAAGCGTTTCAAGAATAGGGACATTGAGTTCTATATTTCGATGCGGGGACTGTCTTTTCAAGCAACAAGCGCCTCATGCACCCTTTATCAATATATTCAGGCTGTCGATCAGGTCGACTGCTCCGGGCGAATCGGAGTGCACGCAAATCGTCTGGGCGGCTAGGTATACCGCCCGGCTTCGGGCCGGCATCATGCCGGACGAAATCCATTGGCTGATCCGGTCGACGGCGGCCTCGTGCGATTGAAGGACGGCTCCCGCTTCATTCCGTGGAACGAGATGGCCGTCATCCAGATAGCCACGATCCGCAAAGAGCTCTTCATACACCTCGATTCCCGCCTCCCGGGCCATCATGGAAAAGCTGCCTCCAGCCAGAGCGAAGACAGCCGGCCTGGATGGCAGACGGTCGAGGAAGGCCAGATAAGCATTGGCGAGCGCCGCATCGCGCTCAACGAGATGATACAATCGTCCGTGCAACTTGATGTAGTCCATGGTGCAATTCATGGACTCACAAGCCTGCAGGAACAATCCGACCTGATGCTCGAGCAAGCTCCTGAACGCATCTGTGTCAACGCGCCCTGTACCACGTCCTCCGTCGCTGGCGAGCCCCGGATGTGCACCGATCCGCACGGCATGCTGGCGCGCCAGCTCGAGAGTGGCACGGGTTTTCTCATTCGAGCCCGCATGCACCCCACAACAAATGTTGGCAGCATCGATACGCGACATCAGCACTGCTGTCTGAACGAGGTCTTCGTCCTCTCCCAAGTCACAATTTAATACGAGTGTACCCATGAGAATCTGATTTGTGTGCCGGGGGCACATTGAACGAGCCAATCCAGCTCCTGTTCGGGAATGACGGCGATTTTCGAGTATCCGCCGACCGTGGGGCCGTCATTCAAGGTGATGATCGGCTGCCCATTTCCAGGGACTTGTATACTGCCGGGAAGGACCGGCTCACTTGGAATGCTTGGCGGCACCATCAGGGTCGGGCCCTCCAGCCGGAAGCCGGTGCGATCCGAACGTCTCGATACCGTCCAAACGGCCTGTGTCATGGCGTCCCTGCCGGCTTCATCAAAACTGTCATATTGCGGCCCGGGATATAGGCCCAAACTCACTTGCTTCGCGAACTTACGCACCAGCTCAGGACTCAGGATCCGGCCGGCGACACGCCCGTCGTCCCAGAGCGGCGCAGATTTCATGGATGCGAGCGTCATTCCAGCACAGACCGACTCGCCCAGGCCGGTTCTGGGATCAACCGAAACACTGCTGAAATAGCGTGGCGCGAAAAAACCACCCGGCACCGCCAAATAGGAACAAAGGCCGGTTCCGGGTTGGTCGAAGACAAGTTCCGCGCCTGCTTGAATCTCTGCCGCCGTCCATGATGCGAGACCGGAGCAATGGTCTGCACCGGCCAAACCGATCCAGACGTCACGCAAGGCTCTCAGGCGAAAACCCTGCTGGATGATTTCGAGAACCGGCGCGTGGGGCGCATTTCCGACGAGGCGGTTCGCATGTTCGGCGGAATAGCGATCCAGTACGCCACCGGGAGGCACACCAAAGCGCCGCCACCCCGGACGGCCGGCATCCTGGAGGCTCGCGCCTGCGCCTGTCGCCAGAATTTCAATACATGGTTCAGGCATCTCCGAGCTTCTCCACTACTTCGAAACGCACTTGATCCCCGGCCTGCAGCAAGCACGCAGCGGCCTGCGTAGCCGGGCTGCCACAGGCGACTCCCGGATCGAACAGACGGACATTCGTACGTCCCAGCAAGTGCCAGCCGCCGGGACTGGCCACCGAATATATCCCCGCATGTGGCCCGCCAATCGCAACGGAACCCGGCTTGATATGGTTACGGGGTTCGTCCCTGCGGGGCAGGTGCAGGCGCGGAGACAGCCCTTCCAGATAGGGAAAGCCCGGCGAAAAACCGATCATCCGGACGGTGTAAACCGGCGTGCAATGCTGCTGAATCACTTCCTCCGGACGCAAGCCCGTGACCCGGGCGACAAACTCCAGGTCCGGGCCGTCATAGCACACCGGTATGCGTCGCAGGCTTCGGCCTTTCAGCCGTGCCCCGCCTCCGGCGGAACCGACATCATGCAGCCCCAACCACTCTTCCAAGTGCTCAAATCCGTAGCGCTCCTTGAAGTAGAATAGCAGGGTATTATAGCCCGGCACATACTCCGCCAATCCCTGTGGCGGGCATTGCTCGGCGGCCGCAATCAAACGCCAGCGGCGCTCCTCGTCCAGTTCCCGGACGAGAATCCCACGCTCACCGTATGACTGGAGCTTGAATTTCAACCCCTGCCATTGTCCGGATTCGGTTCACGGAATCAATAGCAGGGATTGAAAACTCATACATCAGACGCGCTGGCTAAGAACCTTGCTCTCGTAGTCTTTGACCTCGGAAAGCAGGTCCAGTTCACCGGGAACATTGTTGCGTTCGCAGAACGCCTCCCAGATGACGGCCCAGGGCATGGCCTTGCTTTGTTCGAGGAGTGCGAGTCGCGTGGTGTAATCGCCGGCCAATTCGGCTTCGCGCAGAAGCTTTGCAGGTTCGAGCAGCGCGAGCAGGAGGCATTTCTGCGCAGCCCGCGTGCCAATGGCCCAAGCGGCGATCCGGTTGATGGAGGCATCAAAGAAATCCAAGCCGATATGGGTGCGTGCGAGTGCGTCACAACGAACCAGTTCCTGCATGATCGCCTGGGTCTGGTCATCAAAGAGCACGACGTGGTCACTGTCCCAGCGTACCCCGCGTGAAACGTGCAAGAGTAATTCGGGAACATACATCAAGACCGAGGAAACCTTGTCCGCAATCGTTTCGGTCGGATGAAAGTGCCCCGCATCCAGGCACAACGCGGTCTGGTTCTGGATCGCATAGCCCATGTAGAACTCGTGCGAGCCAACCACGTAGCTCTCCGAGCCGATACCGAAGAGTTTGCACTCCACCGCATCAATATTGTGGGCCTGGTCCAGCTTTTCAGTGAAAATACGATCCAGGCTGGACTTCAGGCGCTCGCGGTAACCGAGACGATCCGCAGGCAGGTCTTTCATCCCGTCCGGCACCCAAACGTTGGTCACGGCGGCACTACCAAGCTGCTTGCCGGCTTCGGCGGCGATTTTCCGGCTCAGCTGGCAGTGAGTAATCCAGAATTCACGTATCGCCTCGTCCGGATGGCTCAGGGTCAGCCCATCATCCGCCTTCGGGTGCGAAAAACAGGACGGATTGAAATCCATACCGATCCCCTGCGACTTGCACCAATCAATCCAGCCTTGGAAATGGGAGGCTTCAATGGCATCGCGTTCGACTTTTTTGCCCCCGAAATCGCCGTAAATGGCGTGCAGGTTCAAGCGGTGCTTGCCGGGCAGGATCGACAACACCTTCTCCAAGTCCTGCTGCAATTCATCGATGCTTCTTGCTTTGCCCGGGAAATTGCCGGTAACGGCCAGGCCGCTCCCCAACTCGCCATCGCCGCCCTCAAAGCCTCCGACATCATCCCCCTGCCAGCAATGCAGGGAAATCGGTGTACCGGCGAGCACTTCGAGCGCTTTTTCTACGTCCACGCCAATCGAGGCGTACTGATCTTTGACCTTTTCAAACATGATAAAGAAGGGGGTTAAGGGTTCAGATACATGCTAGCAGAACAGGATGCCGAAGGAAATACACAGGCTGATGAATTGTTTGCACTTTTTGACAATTCCCTCAGGCTAACTTAGATGAAACCGACCAAGGAGAGCTACAGCCGATACCTGCCCCCCGACACAAGTGTGAGCCAGTGGGGTTGGCGCCTGATCGATGCCGGCCGGCAGCAGTGCCATCCCGGAGGCGCCTACCCAGCGCCCGGGCACCCCCTCGCCTACCAGTTTGACAACAACGGACGACGCGTGCTCAGCGAGTACCAGATCCTTTATATCTCGGCCGGGAGCGGCTTCTTCGAATCTTCCTCATGCAAGCTTACGACTCTATCCGCAGGAGATGCATGCCTCATTTTCCCCGGAGAGTGGCATCGCTACACCCCTTCCTCCGATACCGGATGGAGCGAATACTGGGTCGGCTTCGAGGGCCGGGAGGCAGACCGGGTCGTGACTACATTCTTCAATCGCAACAATCCGGTCTTCCAGACCATATATAGCGCAGAACTGATACGCTTGTTCGAGCAGCAACTGGAGTGGTTACAGGCACCCAAGGCCGGCGGAGAACAAGTCCTCGCCAGCCATATCCCCTTGCAATTATCCTTGATGAGGGCCAGCGCTTTGTCTGATTTGTCAAACAAACCTCTGACGCGACGAGTGGTTAGCAAGGCAAAGGCGCGCCTGCTTGAAGCCGGCCCCGAACGTACGGACCTCGAAGCCCTCGCCATGGAGCTAGGCATCAGTTATTCTTCCTTTCGGTCCACCTTCCGCGAGCATACAGGATATTCACCCAGGGAGTTCGAGAACCTGATCAAGTTAAACAAATCGAAAGATATGCTTCGTTCCGGCGAATACAACGTCTCCGATACGGCGGAGGCCCTGGGCTTTGCTTCCGTGCACTATTTCTCACGAGCCTTCAAGCGGCAGTTCGGGGTTTCGCCGCTACACTGGCTGGAGGCACGAAAGGACGTTCAGCCCTGATCCCCTTCGATATGAAGAATCTTGCTGATCCGTTCCGCAAGATTATCGGCCGTGTAAGGCTTGGAGAGGAAGTCCTCCACGCCGGTCTGCCTGATTTCCTGCATTTTATCAGGCTGCTTGTGGCCGCTTGAAACCAGGATTGGCAACTCGGGACTCAGCTTCTTTAGCGCGCGGCAGAGCGCCGGCCCATCCATGAAAGGCATCTCCACATTCGTGACGACCAGATCAACATCGTTGATCCTGGCCGCATAGACCGCCAGGGCTTCCGTCCCGTCTTCGGCCGTGATCACGGAATAACCACGCTCCTCCAGTGTCCGCTTGATCGTTTCCCGGATGAAGAATTCGTCATCGGCCACCAGAATCAGTTTGCCGTTGCCTTCGGCACTGATGGGGAACGGTGGCGCAGAGCCCTTGATTCCCTCGGGACTGATGGCAGCAGGCAGAAATATACTCAGCGTTGTTCCCCGCCCCTTTTCACTATCCAAAACCATGAAGCCTTTATGGCCTTTCACGATGGCTTGGGAATTGGCCAGGCCAAAGCCATGCCCTTTTTTGGGCTCCTTTGTCGTGTAAAAGGGTTCCGCAACGCGAGCCAGAAGGTCCGGCTCGATGCCAACCCCGGTGTCCTTGAAAACAAAACTGACATAGGCACCCGCCTTCGCCTGGGGCGCCAAGCTTTCAAAGTTCTCATCGAAGAGGCGGTTGCCGGCCTGAACCAGCAGGCTGCCCCCCTCCGGCATCGATTCGCAGGAATTCTGGATGATGTGGCGAAACACATGGGTCAGCTCCTTCAAGTCTCCCCTGCATTCCCATAGATTGTCATCCACCTCGATCTGTACTTGAACCGACTCCGGCACCAGTTCCTCTCGGGCACGACGAATGGCGCGAAAGATCTGGGTCGCGCGGATCGACTCGTTGCCGCCACCCCGCCCCCGTTCAAAGGCCATCAGGTCCGCAATCAACTCGGCACCCCGATTGGCGCATTTTTCGATCATCGAAATCATGTTGCGGGACCTTTCGTCCTCGATGGTGCGCTTGAGCATGGCGGAGGACAACATGATCGGCGCCAGTGCGTTGTTCAGCTCATGAGCCACCCCGCCGGCCAGAAGGCTGGAGGAACGCACCTGATGGGCGCGTGCCTCCGCATCGGCAACCTTCATTTGCTCGGTCACATCGGTGTTGAAGCTGAGAATCGCATACGGACTGCCGTCCGCATGACGCAAAAGGCTTTGCCGGGCACGGACAAGGTGCTCATCGCCGTTGCGGTCCATTTGGCGCAAGTTGCCTTCCCATTTGCCGGCGTCGAGCAGAATGCCCAGTGCCTCCTTGCGCGCCGCAGTATCCATATAAAAAATACGCGTTACCGGACGGCCTTGGATCTCGTCGATCGACCATCCGTAAAATTCCTCTGCCGTCTGGTTCCAGTAGAGAATATTGTCCTTCAAGTCGTGAACGACAACAGCATCCGGAGAAGCGGCGAGTAGGTCTTCGGGAGTAAAGTTGGAATCCGGTTGGGACATCGAAAAAAGAAAGCTTACAGCTTGATTAAGCAGTTTGCATGCTGAAACAAATTCATATTCGTAATTCCTGGCCTAGGCGAGTTAGAATTTCGGCTCGATTTCCAGTTTTTGGCCGGGTTCAAGGCGATGTTTCCCGGTCTTGTCCGGATCCTCGTCGTTCCGATAGACGCAGATCTCGATTGTTTCCTCCATTTCGGCGGGTGCGATCCATCGCCAGGTGCCAATGGATTCAAATTCCATCAAAATGCCGGATTCCCAATTCAAGCCGGCTCCGCTTCCACGCAAATACGGCTTGTTGCCGATACCGATGAGGACATGGATCGTAAGTGTCGTATCGTTCTTCTTGATTCTCGCCTTTTTGGCCGGTGCGGCCTCTGGCATATCGTCAAACAACATGTCTGAGGCTTCCATCGGGGGCACTTCAGCCTCCAAGTCGATGTGCTCCTCGGCGGGAGGCGGTTCGGGCGCGCGCGGAACTTCAGGTGTAAGTTCGGGCTCAGTCTCGGCAGCCTCTGTGCGTTCGCTTGCTTCCGCGTCATTGACGGGTAAGGACGGCGGGGCTTCGACCAGCTCAGGTACGGCCTCCTCGCCCTTGATTTCAGTCGCTTCCAACGGGGTATCCTCTTCCGCCGGCGAGTCGTCGACAACACGGGGTTCCGGGCTGTCTGCGGTGGCTTCCGGATCGGACGGTTCCGGTTCCAATGCCTCGGTCCGGGGCTGTGTTTCTGGCTCCTTCAACACCTCCTCGCTTCGTGCCTTGGCTTGAATGATACGACTGACCGCCTCCGACTTGTCTACGGCCTTGTCCTTGATCGCGCGGTGCAACAGCCGCGCTTCCGGCTTTTTCGGATTACGCGGCGACCGCACAGGCCGTGCCAGTGGCTGAGCCGGCCTTTCACTCAGCCCCTTCAATCCCGCTTCGGTGGCTTCCATTCGGGATTGTGTCGCCGCAAGCTGTTCGGCCATGCGCTTGAACTGTTCCGTTAAGCTGGCCAATTCGGCTGAGTGCCGATCGCGAGCGGCAGCTAAGTCGGCAAGGCCCTCTTTCATCACCGGCAGATCCGGGTCCACTTCGGGCTCCGGAACCTCCACCTTGAATTGTGCGAGTTTGGCGTCGACCAGACTGGCAATCCGGTCTCCGGCATGTCCGAGATCCTGAAGCTGTTCATCCCTCAATTCGGCGGCCTCCTGCATCTGGACGATCGCCTGCGCCAGTTCCCGGACCTGGCGTTGCAGGACACGGATCTCTGCGCTCTGGTCGTCCGCCAGATCCTGCGTGCGCATCCAGTGCTCAAACAGGTATGGCAGGCATAGGAGCGCTGCGCCCAAGGCCACCGCGGTGACACAGGACGCCACTTGCCAATTACTCAAATCCCATTGACCGAGAACCGCAATGGCCAGTGCCGTGGCAACCAAGAGCAAATCGCCCAAATAAAAGGGCCATTTGGACAGGGTTAAGGCTGGGTCTTCCTCGGATTGCATTCGGGGGTTAAGCACGTATGAAGTAAGCTGTAGCTATAGCCCGTAAGCGCTTGGTATCAATCCTGTTTTACCGGGGCCGCTCCACAAATCCGGCTTTCCGGTAAACCTTGCCAAGAACCTTGTAGGCGCGCTTTTGGGCAGCTTCCGCACCGCTTTTCAAGACCGACTCCAGATAGGCCTTGTCGGCAATCAGTTCGTGGTATCGGGCCTGAACCGGTTCGAGCACGGAAATAACCGCGTCAGCCACTTCCTTCTTCAGGTCCCCATACCCCTTGCCTTGCAGTGCGTCTTCGATCTCCGCGATCTCACGCCCACTCATAGCCGAGTAGATCTGCAATAGGTTGGAAACGCCTGGCTTATCCTCCCGTGCGACGATTTCACTGCCGGAATCGGTGACCGCGCTCATGATCTTCTTCTTCAGCACCTTGGGATCGTCCAAGATGTAGAGCGTCGCGTTCTGGTTCTCGTCACTCTTGGACATCTTGCGATCCGGGCTTTGCAGCGACATGACCCGGGCACCGGCTTTGGGAATGAAGGGTTCGGGGATCGTGAAAGTATCGGAATAGGTGTGATTGAAGCGCTGCGCCAGGTCGCGGCAGAGTTCCAAATGCTGGCGTTGGTCGTTCCCCACCGGCACGGCGTCCGCATTGTAGAGCAGGATATCCGCAGCCATCAGGACAGGATACATCAGCAGGCCGGAATTGACCGAAGCCTGGGCTCTCGCCCCCTCGTGGGAGAAACGAAGCCCATTCGCATCCTCCTCGTCAGCCACTTTGAAGCCCAGCTTGGCCGCCTTTTCCTTGAACTGGGTCATACGCTGCAAATCCCCGATGGGGGTAATGCAGCTGAGGAGCCAGGCAAGCTCAGTATGCCCAATCACGTGCGACTGGATAAAAATATTGGAACGCTCCGGATCCAGGCCGCAGGCAATATACTGGGCGACACAGGACAATGTATTCTTCCGTAGCTCCGCAGGTGTGTATTTGACTGTAATGGCGTGCAGGTCGACCACTCCGAAAAAGCATTCGTAATCGTCGAGCATGGTCGCCCAGTTCTTGATCGCACCCAGGTAATTACCGATGGTCAGAACACCGGTGGGCTGTGCACAGGTCAGGATTACTGGCTTTGAGTCACTCATATGCCGCGATTGACAGAATTGCCCGCGCGCTTGTCAACCTTCCACATTTCGAGGCGGACCAAGATGTGGGCCGCAACAGCAAGCCCCTCCCCCCCGGTGCTGCCGCGCTAGTTCTTGTTCTGCTGGCGAAAGACGGTGACGAAATCGGTCATCAAGTCGCGCAGCGAAGACTTGATCGCGTCTTCCATGGCGCTGCCGGTCACAACCGAACCGGAACCGCGCTCCATCTCGAAAATAGTCGCCACGGTCTTCTCGTTATTGCGGTCAATGGTCACATAGTCACGCACGCGGAGCAGAAGATCATAGCTATTAGCCGTGCTGGTAATGCTGATCTCGAGAACGGGAATGTTGCCCTCCGGTTGGTTCACCACGTAAGGGCGCAGGCGGATGTCTCCCCGGCGCAGCTGCAATTCGACAATATCACTGTAATCGATTTGCTCGCCGGGCTTGATACCCAACGCACCGGAGGTGTCGACTTTCATGTAGAGATGATTGATCCCTCTTAGGTGACTATCCTCTTCGGCAGCTGAAAGAAAGGGACTCGTGAGGAGCGAGAAACAGGTAACAAGAAAGCAGGCAAACAAACGCATAACGAAATAGAATTGAGGTTAAACACCCAATTACTTAATCCCTACATACTACACTGTAAATTAAAAACCCGCCTACCACAGCCTGCTCCGCTTTCTTTTAAAGAAAATGTGGCGATTCCTCTATGCCAGCTAATACCGCACTCGTCTTCAGCTTTAACAAAGACTTCGGGCCCGCCCTGATGAACAGTCTGGGCTCCGTCTTTCTGACCAGCGCGCTCGATACTTTCAATATTCATATCTTCTACGATATCCGGGACGAACCGGAAGTATGGTTCGATCGCATACTCTGCCTGTGCGATCGATTTACTTTCCCCAGGGACCGCATCCGCTTCCATCCGGTCGAACTTGGCTATTTTGAAAACCGACTCCCCCAATTGTCGATTTCGAGCCTGAGTTACGCCCGGTTTTACATTCCGGAACTACTGAGCGAAGATACCGTCATCTATCTGGATGCGGACACCCTGGTCCTGAAGGACCTGTGCGAACTCGCACGCCTCTGCCCGAATGACGCTCCTCTTGCGGCCGTTCTGGACTCATTTAACCCGACCCATGAATACGATGGCTATACCTACAAGGGGCAGCCTGCCTCCACCACGGAAAATTACTTCAATAGCGGAGTCATGGTGATCAACCGCAAGCGTTGCGCCGAGATCAATCTCTTCAAGGCATTCGAGCGGGTCCTCCCGGATCTGGTATTGGGCAGCTTCAACGACCAGACCTACCTCAATGTAATCTTCAAGGGAAACTGGATGCGGCTGCCTGACGAATGGAATGTCCAGTCGCCTCCCCGTCATCCCGCGGCACGTCGTTGCGACTTCAGCAAGATGGCCCTGCTCCATTATGTGACGAAAGAGAAACCGTGGAAGTGCGCCCACTACGACGTCCCCAACTTGCTGTGGCATACGCTGGCACTACAGTTGAATGTGGCCGAGGACATCCCCGGCATCAAGGCCGTGCACGGCAAGCTGACAACCTGCCGGAGGCATTTTCGATTCATGGAGCGGATCGGTCTGTTGCGCGCGTTTCCCCGCTTCGCTCGTTCCCTTCTGAAGGCGAAACCAAACAAGAAGGTCTATCGCCGGTATATGGAGGACGTCCGGAAAAACCTGCCTTGGATGGACCAGTGGCTGGCAAATTGCCGTCTAAAACCGGTGCGCGAGGCCTGGCGACTGGATCGCTAAGCAATAAAACAGCCACCCGGCATCACACCGGGTGGCTGAACAAGGGGAACGGCAGCGCCTATGGGGTGATGTCAACCAGTCGATAGAACCGGTTATCCACTTCTGATGGCGGCGAGTCCGTACTCGATCCGTCATCAATCACGGTATAGGTCCTGTCGAAGCTGCTCACGGGGATACTTTCCGCCCATGGCAGCCAAGTGACCATGTCATTGCTGTATTCCAGTCGATAGCTGCGACCGGCTTCAACCGAGAAGGTGATCATGATGTTGCCGCTGCCATCCCCCACCGGCTCGATTTCCATTATGCCGGATGTGCCGGCGGCGGTTGTCAGTTCGATCGCGACATCCGGCGCAAAGCTGTCATTACGTACCGTCAATCGGTACGTCAAGTGCACCACTTCGGACTCACCGGAAGCCAATGGCAGGTTGAAGCGGATCCGGTAGGACTCGGTCCCAAGTTGTTTGACCGTGACGTTGTTGCTCGAACGGGTGTCGTCCTGGAAGTTGCCGGGCGTACCGTTCTCGTTGGTGCTGTACTCGGCAAAGGTCAGTTCCCACGACGGTGTGCTCCCCGGAGGATCCGTCATGCGTACGATGAAGGCTTCAGCCGGCAAGGTGCCCTGGTTCTCAACCCGGAAGGACATCCGGTAATTGTAGAAGAGCGTGGAATTGGGGTTTAGCAGGGTTGCCGTCGGGTCGCCCACTTCCCCATCCTCAAGCACGATAACCGGCGGACCTTCCACCGTGACGGTAAAGGAGGTCTCGACGTACAAGCCGCCGCGGTCGGTGCCGCGTATGGTGATTTCAGAGACACCGAACTGATTGGCGGCAAAGCTCAGGATAAGCATCTGTTTGTCGCTGTCGATTTGAACGCTGTCGAAGAGCGAGGGATCAGTGTTCCCGACAACCGTCCAGACCAGCTCACCGGCCGCGATGTCGTCATCCACGTCCGCAAAGAGCGGCGCCAACTGGAAGCCCCGGTCGAAGGAGTTGACCTGCAGGAGCAGGTCGGCGATCGACCCGGTCAGTGTCGGCGCGTCATTGATCGGAGTGACCGTGACCGTAGTCACGTCGACAATCGGAGATGCGACATATCCGTCATCGACACTCAGGGTGAAGTCAACGTCCTCCTGTCCCGGATCGATGTAGTCGATGAAGTTCTCGTAAGGCGTAAATACGATGGCTTGTAAGGCGGCTGAGACCGCAGCCGGTGTATCGACGATTTGGTATTGGCCAACCCCGGTCATACTCATGCCAGGAGCGGTCAGGCTGCCGTAAGTCGCATCATAGCTGACCGTGACGGTTTGTATTTGAGCACCCCATGCGTCGAGATCCGTCACCGTAACGCCGGCAAACGGGCTGACCGGCAGCTTGTCCGTCGTCGCCTTATCCGAAGTTCCGCTAATCACCGGTATGTCATTCACACCGGTAATCTCCACACGGAGGTCCGCCGTGTCACGATCGGCTTCAGTCGCCACGACGAGTACGGTCACCGTCTCCTCGAGAGTGCCACCGGTTTGGTCGACGATCGTATAGGTGAAGACTTCCTCGCCGACGAATCCGGGTGCAGGTGCATACAGCAGGGAGTTATATGGTCCCGAACCGTCGACCGAGGCAGAACCGCCCTGGTCCGGTGTCGAAACCGACAGAATGGTGTAGTCCTCGGCATCCTGCTCGAGCAGGTCGTCGTTGAGCAGCACATTCAGCGAATTGCCCGTGCTGTCTTCAAGAACGGTGAACGCATCCGGCTTGGTCAGCATGGAGCCCACGTAGACAGTCACCGTCGCGGTGGCACTGTCACCAAAGCTATCCTCAATCGTATACTCGAATGTTTCCGTGCCGAAGAATCCTTCCAGTGGCGTGTAGCTAAGCGAAGTGCCGTCCACGACTTCCACGGTGCCGCCCTGGTCCGGTACCGTCGCGGATGCAATCGTCCAGGACCATCCTGCATCCGGATACGGCAGGTCGTTCAGAAGGACGTCGAGTTCGACGGCGGGACTATCCTTGGCCACGTGGTAGTTATCGTCGACGGGCGCGGGCACCATGTCAAAGCTGTCCACCACGGTCACCGTGATCGTCGCTTCACGACGGTCAATCGTGCCGATGCTGATCTCATAATTGAACTCCTCGACCGTCGGGCTGGACGGCGGCGTGTAGAGGATCGTGTTCTGGCCGGCACCGATTGCGACCCGGCTCACATTCGGAGGCGCATCCGTGTCCAGACCGAGATTGACGATGCTCAAGGTCGCAGTCGGATTCTGTACCGTGCCGTCGTTCAGCAGGACCGGCAGCACCTGCTGCCCCGAACCGGCGACCACACGGTAATGGTCCGCACTAGCATGGAAGTTGGCCACATCTGCGACCACGGTCACTTGTACGGTCTGGGTTGTGGTCGCACCGCTTGCATCCTTGGCCGTGTAGGTAAAGCTGTCGGTTCCAAGGAAGGGGCTCGCCGGTGGCGTGTAGGCCACGCTATCCCCTTCGATTGCCACAATCCCGCCCGAGCTGGTCGCGCTCAAGGCGCTGAGGCTTGAACTGACCGGATACGCGGGCAGATCGGGGTCGTTTGCCAGCACATCCAAGAGGTTGGCAGAGGAACCTGTAATTACAAAGAAGCTGTCGTCATTGCCGCTCAGCTGGCCGGTCCGGTCTTCCACGATGAAGGTGACCACGGCCTCGGCGGTATTTGCACCACCGCCGCTCACGACGTAACTGAAGCTTTCTTCGCCGGTAAAGTCGGCTGCCGGCGGTGTGTAAACCAGGGCGGTACCCTCATTGATGATTTCCAGCAGGCCGGCCGCAGTGTCGATCGGGCTGACCTCGAGAATGCTGAGAGCGCTTCCTGTTGCCGGAAGGATGTTGTCGTTCGCCAGGACGTCGACCTCGATGGCCGTCGTATCCATGCCGATACGGAATTGGTCGTCAGAGGCGCTTACCAGTTCGTTCAGCTGCGCCATCACCACCTTGACATTCACAGTGGCGACATCCTGTCCTCCGACTCCATCTTCGATCGTATAGCTGAAGCTTTCCGTGCCATAGAATCCTTCAGTGGGCGTGTAGAGGAAGTATTGTCCGTCCGGGCTCACGAGCACCCCACCCTGATCCGGATCGGTGGCTGCAGTGATATTGAACCACGGCTGCCAAGTGCCGCGGGTGCCTTCGGGATCGTCGCTGTAGGCGACGGGGATACTAAAGTGGTCGCGGTCGATCACACTGACCGGATAGACCCCGTTGTAATCGCCTGTTCCCTCGTAGCCGGAGACAAGAACGAGCAGTCCGCTCCGCAAGGCATGGTTGTCCGATTCAATGATAAGGACGTCCGGATCCGCTTCATCCTCCTGGTAAGCGACAATCTCGACGGGGCCGGTGCCGAGTGCGGCGTCGTTCGCCAGTACCGGCAACAGGACGGACTCACTGTGCGCCCAGACACGGAAGCTGTCGTCGCTGGCCACCGTGCGGCTATTGTCGATGACGACATACGGGAATGTTTCGACAGCCAGTTCTCCTTCGATCAGGCTATCAATTGCAGCCGAATTTGCGTCATAGCGATAACTGCCGTCCGTGTTGATATTCAACTCGGCTCCCATCGGCGTAACCAGGTCACGTTGCGGAATAACCCAGGGATCATCATCCGGAGGTGTGCCGTTGATATCGACTTCCGTGTCATTGGCCAGCAGGCCATCCGCAGCGAGTACCACGGTCGTGTCATTCTCGAGGATTTCGAGCAGGTCATTCGCTGCCACCGGGGCATCGTTCAACCCATACACGAGGACGGTCACCGTGGCTTCGTCCGTGCCACCGTTTTCGTCATCCGTCGTATAGGTAAAGGTGTCGATGATCGACTCGTTGCGTGCCAGGCTTTGGAAGTTTTCGATGGATCGCGGATCATAGCTCAGGGTCGTGCCGTCAAAGCTGAGTGTCGCGCCCAGCGTGCTGCTGGCCGGAATGGGCTGCAGGATTACCGGCATGTCCTCTTCATTGACACCGTTCGTGTCCGGGTCGGTATCATTGGCCAGCAGTTCCGCACCTTCAATCTCAAGCAGGAGGTCTTCGGTGACCTCGTACCCGTCGTCATCGGTTGCGGTTGGCACGTCATTCACACCGGTCACGGTTACGGTCACCTTGGCGATGCTGCGGGCCCCGTGTTGGTCGACCACCGAATAGTAGAAACTGTCCTCGGTGGTCTCGCCTTGGCTCAGTGAATTCAGGATGGCCGAACCCCGCGGATCGTAGAGGATATTCGTCTCCGCCCGGTTGGCACGGAGATCAAGGACCACCGAAGCGCCCAGCGCACTGGTCGTCACCAGCAAGTCGGTCGGAACCTCCGTCGTGTGTACGGCGGACAGCAGGATCGTGGCGTTGGTATCGTCACTGTCCACATCGTCGTCGTTGTCCAGTAAGGCGAGTGTCGGAGCTGCCGGCTTGAGTACGACCGGGTTACCGGAGGCATCAAAGTCGCCGAAGTCGGCATCCTGGTCGCCAAAGCTGAAGACCGCCGGTGAAAGCAATGTCGCGTCGGCCAGAATGCGCACCGCCTGGTTTTCCGCGGTACTGAAGCTGTCGTCCATCGCGTCAGGTGCTTCATTCACACCGGTCACCGTGACGGTGAAGAAAGTCGTGGCCTTGATGATATTGTCTTCCTTGGTGGTGTCGTCGGCACCGCGTGACTGGGCGGTGTCGGTGTCATCGTAGTCGAGAATCGTGTAGGCCCAGATATCGGTGATTGTTTCACCTTCGGACAAGCCGATCATGGTGTCGGATGCGGTCGGGTCATAGCTAATTCCTGCGCCATCCGGGAGGATGCTGACCACGACACCTGTGGGATCCACAGTAGTGTCCGGAGATACGGGCAAATCTTCGAGGGTGATGACGCCGGAACCGTCGATCGCAAACAGCTCCTGGCTGATGACTTCACCGGCATCCAAGTCCATGATTTCCGTTACCTTGATCGTGTCCGTACGGTCGAACTCGATGTCATTGAGCATAACACCAGGCTCGAATATTTCATTGGCCAAGACACTGAAGCCCTCGGTTTCGTCACTGACTGCGATCGGAGGTGCATTGCCCCCACCCAATTCGGAACCGTCCACGTCGTCGCCGGGAGAGGTATCGTCCCCTGTTGTGATTCCCGTGACGCGCTCCACCACACGCTTGTGCGGAAGGAAGGCCCCTTCATAGCGCGGGTAGCGTGTAATGGATTGATCGGTGATGTCCAGTTCCGTGCCGGATTCGGCAAAGCCTGCCACATAATCAACCCAGAGGACGGACTGCCCGTCCGTGTTGCGCAGTTCCAACGTGCCGCGCTCTGCATTCAGATCGACTGTCGAGGTCCAGGCAAACCCGGCTCCCGGCGCCAAGACCTGGGTGCCGAAGGTTTGGGCCAGTGCACCGTCCACCCAGAGCTCCAAGCCGTCCATGTCCAGGCTGGCGGATTCACGCGGATTGTAGAACTCGATAAAGTCCTCATCCTCGGCGCCTTGCACGAAGATCTCGTTGATATTGACCCGCTTGAAGTTGTCCGCCTCGAAGGCACCGATGTCCGGATCATTGTCGCGCCAAACGCCGCGCTGGTCGATCGCAATTTGCTCTTCGACCGGAGTCACGGGGCGTGCATTGTCAATTGCCGGACTGGCGGCATCCAGTGCGTGCGTAAAGGTTGCCCCTCCATTGTCGGCGAGCGGCAGGAGCAAGGGGTCCGTGGAGACTTGGTCGGTCGGTTGTCCGAGCAGCGTGATGTTCTGGGCGACACCACCTTGTGTGTAAGTCGTCAGGGTCGCATCCGTCGCGATGTTGCCGCCAAGCGACTCAAACGCACCACCACCGAGGACATCGAGCACGAGACCTTGCTCGTCTGCGAAGATATTGTTCCGGACGACAACGACCATACCGGTGGACGCCGCGAGAATCGCGCTGCCGCTAAGCATGGTATCTTCGTTATTGTAGAAGGTACAGTGCTCGACCTGGAGGAAGAAAAAGTCGGAGAGGTCCGCATTTTCCGCGTAGATCGCGGCTCCGCCGAAGGCGCCGGTACCGGCCTGAAGGTTCTCGCTGAAGGTGCAGTTGATGATGCTGGAATCATAGGTCGTGTACACCGAGATCGCACCACCGGCCACGGCCGTCGCACTGGCCACCTGGTTGCCTTCAAACAAGCAGCCTTCCACGATTAGTTCGCCGAGGAACATGTCGATCGCGCCGCCGTACTGGTCGGCCGTATTATTCAGGAAGTGGCAGTAGCGAACCTCCAGGCGCGAATCTTCGTCGGCGGAAATCGCGCCGCCGTAGGAAGGCGCATAGCCGTCGGCCAGGGTCACCTGCTCGATCGCGAACTGGGCCTCCGGTTCCACATAGAAGAGCGCAACCTCACCGATGCCGTCCGCATCCAACTCGCCCACTCCGTCAGCTGCGGTATCACCGCTGATCGTTAGCAGGTCGACACCGGGGCCGACGATGGTGATGTTCTTGTTGACCACGAGCGTGCTATTCAGGCGGATCGTCACCGGATAGTCATCCACCTTGAAATCGAAGACGATGAAGTCGTTGTTGCCGGCGAGTTCGATGGCCTCACGCAGGGAGCCCGCGATGGGGTCCGCGCCGGGCGTGTTGTCCGCCGCGGAGGTCACGATGTGCGCGATGCTCTGCTCGCGAATCACGATCTCGAACACCTTGGTCGTGGAGTTCTCCGCCGGCGAGGTGTCCGTTGCCTGGAGCGTGAATTGGGTCTGTCCCGGTGCGGAGAGACTGAAGGGGTAATCCGGATCCAGGGTATACTTGAGTGCATTGAGTGCGGCAGTCACCTCCGCGTCGGTACCACTCATGGTGTAGGTCGTGCCTCCGTCACTGGTGGTGAAATCGTCAGTGCTCAGCGTCCCCTTGGCCGGATTATCCAGGGTAATGACAAAGTCCAGGCTATCATCGTCGTCCACCACTTCCAGGTTTGCGAAGGGGAACGCTTCCACGTCGCCGGATGCGTTAACGGATCCGGCGATCGGGTACGGCTGCTGCCCGGCCGAAGGGACCCCGATGATGCTGGGGGCGCCATTGACCGAAAGTACAATCACCGTCGTGTTGCTGTTCTGGGCGTAACCGCCGTTTCCATCCTCGACTTCGAGCGTAAAGGTCACGGTTTCGCGCTGACCTTCCTCGTTCCGGTTCGCGGTCGGCGTGAAGACCAGTGTTTGCAGGATCGCATTCACCTCGTCCGCGGTTCCGGTGATCTCATAAACATCGGTGCTTCCGATGCGCACGAAGTCTTCATCATCGCTTGAGAGGACACCACCACCTGCGAGTGGCAGGCCGGTGTCCGGATCCTCGCCGATCAGGCTGATCGTCACCGTCAGTTCCTCATCACCACCTTCGTCCACATCCGCCACACTGACCGTTGCGAATGGGGTTGCGGTTTCGTCGTCATCAATCCGGATCTCCGGGCTGTCGCTACTGATCGTCGGTGCATTGTTAACGGGAACCACCGTGAGGGTCAGACTGTCGGAGCTGAGCTCTGCCGAACCGTCCAATAGTAGTACCTTGATTGTGAAAATGACATTTTCCGAACTGCCGACAATGCGGTTCGCCGTCGGCTTGAAGCGCAGGGTTTGAAGTGCGGTTGTCGCGGTCGACGAAGTGCCTTCGAAAGTATACACGTAATCCCCCGCCCCGGTGTCGGTTTCCTTCGTAAATCCGGCCAGGATGTCGAAGGTGCCCTTCGCATCGTTGTCCAAACGGATTTCAACGAGACGGTTGATGCTGCCGAAACTGTTAAAGATGGCCGTGGCGAAGGGCAGGATCACGCCGTTGTCGGCCACTTGCTGCCCGGCGACCAGACCGGTCATGCCTGGGGTCGGTGTCGTTACCGTGAGTGTGATCGTGATTCCGGGGTTGGACGTTCCGTTGTTGCTGTCCTCTACCGTCAGAACCGCAGAATAGGTACCGTTGCTGCTTGGGGCCAGATAGGTCACCGCCTGGATGGCCTGTTGAACCTCGCTGAGGATCCCGGTAAAGGTATAGGTGTCGTCCTCGGTTTGAGAGAGGATAAACTCGTTGGAGCTGATCACGCCGGGCGTATCGCCGCCACTCAGGACAATGGTCGCGGTAAAGTCGTCGCCGTCGCCGTCACCTGAACCGGCGGCCTGGACATCGGCGTCCGTCACGGTCACCTGGTCATAAATGAAGGAGGACTCTCCGCCCGAGAGGCTGAAACTGGAGACGCCCGCGTTGTCCAACTCTGGCGCGTCGTTGACGGAGGTCACCACGACAGTGAGGTCTTCATTGTCCGATGCGTTCTTCTTGTCCTCGACGTCAATATTGAAGGTCAGGTTGTAGGTATCGCCCACGGGTTCCAGATTCGGGATCGGCTCATACTCGAGATTGCGGAGTGCGGTCTGTGCGGTGGCAACCGTTTGGCTGCCTGAGGCCGTCTTCGTAATCTTACCGCTACCGGCATCCGAAAATCCGGTACTGCTCAAACTGGCAGCCGTGAAGTCCCCCTTGCTTTCGTCATAGGTAATCACGATATCCAGTTGCTCCTGATAGTCAGGGTCTGTGAGCGAGACACCACTGAAGATTTTCGTCGTTTCGTCGTCGTCCGTGGTCGGGTTGGAACCCGGCAAGGTGATCGCCGGCGTGTCATTGATCGAGGTGACCTTGATCGCGACCGAATCGGAGACGGAATCATCGCCGTCATCAACCTTGACCGTCAGTGTCGCATTGTCGGAGTCCCCCGGTGTGATCGTATTTTCGGTCGGGTCGAAGACGAGTCCGCGCAAGGCGGTTTGGGCGGCACTGGCCGTTCCGGAAAACTCATAGCTCCCGTTCCCTTGGTCCACGAAGCCTCCCAAGGTGGTGAAGCTCCCCTCGCTGGCCGTGCTGATCGTGACGGTCACCGTGAGCGTTTCCCCGTCATCCGGATCGGTGATGGTCACACCGGTAAAGGGTGTCACGGTGGCATTGTCGTTCACGTTCTGGGTCGCCCCTAAGTCGCTGAGTGTCGGGCTGTCATTCACCCCGTTGATCTGAAGAGTGACCGTGGCGGAGTCCGGATCCCCGTCGGTACCGGACAAGGTATAGCCGAAAGTGTCGGTGGTGCTGTCACCTGAGTCCAGATAGTCAAAGGTCGAGCTCAGGCTTGCGTTGTAGGTAATCGTGTTCTGGGGGTTGCTCCACGAGATCAGGATCCCCTTCGTACTGGCCGGATTGACGAGGGAAATCGTCTTCCCGTCGCCTAAGTCGTTCGCGGTAAGGTCGGACTCATCATATTCCTTGTTCACCCCTGCGGTGACTGGATCGGAGGAGAGGTCGTCATTCACCGCGTCCGGGGCGACCGCGAGCGCGGTACCGGATGTTCCCAGCAAGAGGCTGGTGATGGCGATCAATCCAAAGTGCTTTCCGTCGGATAAAATGTTCGTCATGATGATAGCAATAAAGGGTCGTGGAATCAGGGCATTTGAGTGAAGGCTTTGCCGCCTTCCCCGTTGTTTTCGGTAGTCTTAAAATCAAGCTGCGAGAGTACATTGGAATGGAGCAACAAGCCGGCGTCGTCGCGCCATTGCGCTTTCAGCCGGGTTTCAATTTCCTGTTTCTTCGCCTGTAGAAGCTTGTGCTCGATTGAGGCCGACAACCGGCCTTCCATCGAGCGTACGGAGGCGGCACGCTTATCCAGAAGCATGAGCAGGTAGAAGCCGTCATCTGTCTCGATCACCGGCGAAAGCTCACCTGTTTCACTGAGGGCAAAGCTGGCTTCCACCACTTCCAACGGCCAACGATAACGCGCCTGCCCGTCCTGCAGCCAGCCGATGTCGCCTCCCTTGAAACGGCTGGTCCCCTCTTCCGAGTATTCCATCGCGAGTGCCCCAAAGCCGCGGCTGGTTTCCGGCAGCTCAGCAACTCGCTGACGGGCCTCTTCCAGGCGTGCAGACAGTGCCCGCCGACCGGCTTCATCCAGATGCTTGCCCTTCTTCAGATAGAGCAGGGCCGGACGTGCCAATGCCGGCTTGGTGTAGTCCCCGATGTGGGAATCGTAATAAGTTCCGATCTCATCCTCAGTCACTGCCAAGGCTTCCATGGCCTGCTCGACCTCCTGTTGGTGCAGGCGTCCGATCAGCAGGTTTTCCCATTGGTGTTGCAGGGCAAGGTCACGGTCCAGTCCAAGCTCCCGGGCACGCTGGAGTGCCGCCAACCGCTCTGTGTAGCGCTGCATAAAGGCATCCCTGTCGGTCGAAAGCAGGCTTCCCTGTGCTTCGAGGAAATCGACCTGCGCCTGAAGCTCACTCAAGCGGACTTCCCGGTCGCCTACTTGTATCGCAACCGGATCCGTTTCCACTTCCGGGGAGCACCCCGCAAAGACAGCGGCAAGGAGTGCCGTCAGGCAAACGCCTGCGATTGCCCGCCGGCTTGCGTATTTCTGTTGGGAGATTCCTTGCATGTGCTTATTGATTGATGAGTTCCACTCGGACGCGGATGAAGCAGTTATCTTCTTCGCCCTCGCTCAGGACACGGTAGCGGACACGACCGGCGTTTGCATCCGCTGCCGGCAGGGGAACGGATTCGAAATATTCAGCTCCGCTGTACCAGTTGACCAGATCCGGCGAGCACTCGACGATGTACTGCAGGTTTTCGTCGTTCAGGCGCTGCGTGAATTCGAAGTGCAAGCCGTCACTCTCACGGAAAATCTGCGGGACCAGACGTCCGCGCTCTTCGGCATCCACGCCATCATCGAGGTCCAGACCGTAGGACAGTGCATATTCAAGCAAGGCCTGGAATCCGGTCCGCGGTGAAGACACCGTGGCCAATTCCGATTCACTCAGGGAGGAATCGACCTCCGGCATGCTTTCCGCCAGCCATGCATCGAAGGCTTGAGCATCCGAGAGCAGGCGCACGGTCGCGGTTGTGGGCGTGCCAAGGGAATATTCCTCACTAAAGGCCGGCTTGATCGTCACGCTCACTGTTTCACTGGTTTCCGGATCGGCCAGGGAGCCGTTGGCCAGTGCCTCAACCGGAAGCAGCAGCGCCGCCTGGCTATCGGCAAAGGACACGATGGTCGGGATTGCGGTGAAATCTGTGCCGCTCACGCCGGTGCCGCCGATCTTGAGCAGCAGTTGCACGAAGCCGGAGCTGGGACCCTGGCGTCGGATTTGGAGATAGGCGGGCTCGCCACCGACCACGGTTGCATCCGTGATGGCGTTGATGCTGAAGCGTTGCTTTGCATCGACAATGCTGATCTGTCCGGAGAACACGGAACCGAGTACATAATTGGAACCGCTGGCCAGTCCCAGATTCACCAGTTCGGTGTACTCGTTGGCCCCGTCCAGCAGCGGATTCACTACCAGCGGAATGCTCCCCTGGCCGGCAGAGAAGCTCAGGCTGGACGGCAGGCTGGTGTAGTCCACCCCGTTGGTCGCGCTGCCGGAAATATCAAGGTTGACTGTGAGTGCGCTGCTGACCGGCCCGTTGCGCACCACGCTGAGGTCTGCGGTCGAATACCCTTCCTCGATGGCAGCCGTCGGCCAGCCTTCGATGGTGACCGAGACATAGCCCTGGACAGAACCGAGCAGCAGTTGCCCGAGCGACCAGAGGCGATGCAGGTCGTCCTGGCTAAGCTCGATGCCTTCCAGTCGGATCGTGGCATCGGTGTAGCCGCTGCCGTCGCCATTCATGTCGACCCCGATGGTGGTGTCGGCTCCATCATAACTGGCGAGCAGATAAGCATTCAATTGACCACTCTGCCCACTGACCAGATCGCTCAAGTCCAGGATATCCTCAAGGGAGCTGAAATCGGTAATCACTTCAAGGCCGGTGTCACTGACTATGAAGAGGTCGACTCCGGCGCCGCCGCTAAGGATGTCACTGCCCTCGCCGCCATTCAGGATGTCCCCTTCGTCGCCGCCGCCGAGGACATCGTTTTCCGAACCGCCGAGGATGAAATGTGAGCCCTGTTGGGTGGTCGCCAGGCTGACCGGGCGTGTGCAGGCGCGCTCGTCCCAGATGGTCCAGCCGTAGTTCTTGCCGAGAAGGTAGAGCAAGGAGGACTCGACCAGATCGCCGCTGATCACGTTTTCGCGGAGCCCCCAGTATGCCTCGTAGACGGTATTTTCGTCACGCCACCAGGTCGGGATCGCGCTGGATTCGCTGGCTTCCGCAACCGCGGTGCTGGACGGAGGGAAGATGTGGATTGCAACTTCGGCTTCGTCTGCGGCATAGGTGCCGTCTTCAAGCGAGACACCGAAGCTTGTGTCTTCCACCTGCGTGTCGGTATGGCGGTAGGCCAGCACACCGGCATTCAGCTCGGTCTGGGTGAACTGGTCGCCGACATTCAGGACCATCTCGACCCCACCCGCTGCGGGGATGCGCAAGAGATAGCCGCCGTCAGGTAAGGAGGTCAGTGTATAGACCAGATTTTCAGCACCGGTGTCGGCGTCTGCAGAACGCAGCCAGACACCGTTGAGTGATTCACCAAAGGCGGAAATTTCAGCAGTCTGCACACTGGGAGCCCGGTCATCCGAGAACGGGTTCGTGCCGTTGTAGTACTCGTCCAGATTGTTCCACCCGTCATCATCCGGATCCAGTTCGTCATCCGGGGTCTGCCAATCCAGCCCGTAGAACTGCTCCCACCAATCCGGCATGCCGTCGCCGTCGGTATCCAGCAGGTCGAAGGAGACCAGCAGGTCGATCCGGTGCGTGGCGGCCCGTGCATTCTGAAGGAGCTTAAGGATGTCGATCTCGGACCAAAGGATGGCGGCCGGATAGCCGTCCACCGTGATCGACTTGAAGGTGTACTCCGCTTCGCCCGTCCCGAGCGGGATGACCGACGAATCGACGGTCAGTCCGGAAGACAAGGCCTGGTGCGGAATCGAGATGCGGTAGGACAGTTCCCCGCCCAGGTCTTCCAGTTCGGCGGTGTAGGTGTACTCGGTACCCGCCTCGTTGCTCAAGGTCCAGCTAAGCGTTCCTTCGGTCAACCGGTGCTCGTTGCCGTAGGCGCGGTGCAAGACCTTCCCGTAGAAGATGGTTGAAGGTTCCGGCACATTGGCCGAGGCCGTCCCCAAGCCCATGGCAAGCATGAGTGGGACAAGCGGGAAAAAGCGGAAGATGGCTTTCATGTTTCGTTTTCGGGCCGAAGTTAGTTCCCAGAATACCCGTAGGTCTGGAAGAAGAGTTTGATGTCAGTAATATTGTCGATGAAGGTCTGGAGACCGGCATCCGGATCCGCACTCAGGGTGCTCCCCGGGATGATCAGCAACCAGCGCGTATTCCAGACCGAACGGCCGACCAGGCGCGTATCGAAGGTCATCTCGCTCGCGTCGAAGTATCCACTGTCGTGATACGCACGGAAGCTGGAGAACTTCCGGATCTCGCCGTCGGTGCCGCCGAGCGTGTCGAGCGGACGCCATGCCGCGTCGTCCAGGTTGGTTTCCTGTACCGGATACGGCACCGGAATCTTCTGGTCGAGCACGTCCCAGATACGGACACCGAGTTCGGTATCGGAGGGATACATCATCACATCCGAACCGACCGGCACCAGGTAGATCCGCGGGGTCTCGGACAAGCCGGTTTCGAAGCCCTCGTTGAGGTAGCCTTCGAACCAGGCACCGACCGAGTATACCTTGGTCGCGAAATTCGTCGGGTCGTAGGCGTTGTCGCCGCCGGCGAGGTTGCGTCCGAAGAAGTTCTTCCGGGAGAGGATGCTCGAGGAGAATTCGACCACGATGCCGGGCTCCGGGTTCTCCGGGTCATAGGCGGCGAAGGGGCGGCAATAGCGGCGGAACTCCGGCATGTCCCACAGGTTCGCCACCTTGGCGGCTTCCAGCTCGTCGCGCCAGGCCGTGTCGGAACCTGTATCCGGCGTGATGCGGAAGAGCTCGCGGCGGAGCGAGAAACGTCCGGTTTCGGTTTGCGGATTGTTCAGACCGAGTTGGCCCTTGAGGACTTCAAAGTTGGCCTTCATTTGGGCGAGTTGCTCGGCGAGACCGCCGTACCCGACATAAGGCGTACCGTAGGAGATGTAGCCGAGGCTGCGCTCACCGACGATATCGGACAGCATGCCCTGGGCGGAACCGGCATCGTCCGGATGGAGGTTGGTTTCGTAGTCGTAGGCCTTGGCTGCCAGATAGGTATAACGGGCGGCGAGGTCGAAGGCTTCGTGGTACTGCTGCAGCGCGGCATTGCGTGCCACCCGGAAGCTCATGTCCTGGTAGCGGTTGCGCTGCACCAGTTCGGCCACTCGCTTATTGTAGGCCTCGCGCTCATCCATCAGGCGCGCCCCCTTTTGCAGCATGGCCCGGTACTCCTCGGACATTTCGCGCAGTGCTTCCTGTTGCTTGAAGATCTCGACACGGAGGATGCCTTCATCCCCGACCATGTTCTCGAGTTCAACCAATGCCTCCTTCAAGGCATAGGTGCGCTCGTTGATATCAATGGAGAAGTCGAGGCCCATATCGATGAGATCCTTCGCCAAGGCCGCGGTTTCGGACAGTGTCGTAAAGGTCGTCTTGACCGCCTTCAGCACATATTCCACCGCGGTTGCGCCAGTCTTGGCAGCACCACGCACGACAGACAAGGCGTCCCCGGGCGAAACCGCCAGACCGCCGGTCGGCAGGTTTTCCGGAGTGAAGTCCTTGACCGCCTGGGCGGAATCGTCAATCAGGCCGGAGGCGTCATCCATGACATTGGCGGTGGTATTGAAACCGATGATCAGTGCCCCCAGGATCGTGTTATTGGCGATCTTGCCACCCATCAATCCGCGCACTTCGGAGTCGAGGTCCATCTTCGCACCGATCAGGCGGATTTGGCGAAGCACCCCGCCCTGGAAGCCATCCCATGCGGCAATCGCCTTGGCGAGCTCGGCCTCCTGCTGGATCATGCTGGCGATGTGACGTTGCAGCTCGCCGGGCGAGGCACGGTCGCCCCAGTCATCCGGCGCGGCGAAGGTATAGCCCGAGGACTTGATCGGCAGGTCCATGTTCTCGATCTTCACACGGGCTTCGTCCGTATCAAAGGTGATGCCGTCTTCACCGGTCACGATATACTCCACATCATTGAAGCTGTTGATCCAGTCGGATGGGCTGTTGGTATTGAATGAGGGAGCGTAATCCGCCAGATAGTAATTATTGTTGTCGTAGGACCACACATTGATGCGCTTGGTGAACGGATCATAGCTGGCCAGTGCGCTCGCGAAGTCATCGGTGTAGGTCGGCACGGTGTCCGCCGTGATCTCGCGGGTCTGCTGGTCCACATACATGTACAGCGCGGTGTCGGGGCCGTCGTACCCGGCCGGATAGGCCTTGCCGGAGCCGATCGTGCCGGCATAGGGCGTACCGAAGATCTCAATCAACTGGTTTCGGTAGGACATGTCCTCCTCGAAAACATTGCGGCGGAAGTCGATCTCGCTGTTTTCGATGTTGCGCAGCATCTTGTTGTACTGGCTTGCATTGTCGAAGAGCGTCGCGGCATTGGCCAGGGCCTGGGTCGCTCGTCCGTAGATTTGCTCGAAGTGCGTGGTGCCGTCGGCGATCTGGGACGGATCAATATCGAAGGTCACCGTATTGCCCGCGATGCCCAAGGGGTTGTAGCCGTTGTTGGCATCCTCGAAGGTTTGCTGCACCGCATTCATGTTTGCCGAGATCACCGCAATGTCCTTCACCGTGGTACGGTCGACCTTGCGGATACCGGTGTAGCTTGAATTCGGGTGCTCGGATGGGATCAGCGCATTGGCGGTCACCCAGTCGAAGTAAGCGCCCTGCCCGGCACGGCGGGCCCAGCCTTCGACGCCCCAGGCGCGTTGCGTGTTCGTGTCAATGTAGCCCTGCCACTGTGACTCCGGATCGGCCACATAGGCGTCGCGGTAGGTCAGTTGCACGACCTCCGCACCGGCCTTGGCCTTGGCCGCGGCTACCTGGGCGAACTTGCGCTCGTCGAGGAAGTCCACCTCGAAGACTATATCCTGCAGGCTGTACAGCTCCGAACGGGAGACCCAGTTGAAGTACGGGTGGTTCAAGAGTTCGTACTGACCGCGGATCGCCGTCAGGTAGTGTCCCCAGGCGTCCCCGTGTCCCTGCGGATACAGGACCATGGCGTCATCCTCGTCGATGAACCCGTCTTCGGTCACATCGGAAACATTATAGGAATTCGCATAGGCCGCTTCCCCTTCCCCCTTGGTGAAGTTCCAGAACAGGCGGTTGTAAACCGGGCGCGCCTTGTAGTCATAGACCCCGCGCAAGAGTGCCAGTTCTTCCTCCATCTGTGTGCTCAGCTGGTTCTGGAAGGTAAAGACGGTCGGCGCGAGGAAGCCGTATTCCACGCTGTCGCTGCCAAATCCGATCAGCGGGTTCTGAGCGTCGGTATAGGCCTCGTTGCCCAACAGCATGTAGAAGTCGGCCAGGCGTGTGGACGCGAGCAGGAGTGCGTTCGTGATGCCCGGAGTCGAAACCGGCGTGGACAGGTCGATACTCAGGCTGCGTGCACGGTTGAGGATCGTTCCGTAGAGCTCGATCAGCCCGACGTTCTCGATCACATTCTTGTCCGGGTTGAGCGCGACCGGTCCTTCGTAGCGCTGGCCGAACTGGCGGATCATGCTGGCGTAGGTGGCCGGCGCATCGCCGGTAAAGTCACGGATACGTGCTTCATACGGATTCACCGCATCCAGCACGCGCTTGACCCAGCCCTGTGCCAATTGTGCCTGGTAGTCCGGCAAGCCGTCCCCGTCGAGGTCATTCGGCGTGGAGTTGCCGGCACCGGCCCATTCGTAGGGGATCTCCGGCGTGGCGTCCCATGTGATGGGATCCGACGGTTCCTCCAGTTGGTGACGGTAGCGTACATACCAGAGCGAATCGGCCAGCAGCAGTTCAGGCGCCTGCGGGTTGCCCTTCAGTTTCATCTGGTAGAAGCCGACACCGCCGTTGCCCGAGGGGTCGCCAAAGAGTTTCCATGGGTTGGTCTGTCCGGCGGGGATGGCGTCCGGGGGCAGCGCTTCCGTGCCGTCCTCGACGCGATACCACCATTCGAAGACCAGGTCTTCCGCATTGGCGCCGAAGTCACCGGTATGACGCAGGATGATATTCTCGTCGAAGACATTGTCGGAAAGCACCACCTTGATCGCGCCACGGTAACGTTGGCGACGGTCCACCTTGATAATATGGAGGATGACCGGCGAGCCGCCGAGGCTTTCGTCATTGTTCTCGGCCAGGGTCACGTAGCTGACATCCGGCAGGCTGTCATCGGTCGGATCCAGGAAGCCGGGATTCGCCACCAGCGCAAGGCCGGGGCCGAGTGCCTTGTAGGACTGGGCCGCATCATCCACCACCCCAATCACCTCGCCGGTGTCGGGGTCGACATCATCCTGCACCTGCAGGCCGGCGGTGTAGCCACCGGCGTCGTCGATCCGGACCTGGCTCAAGCCGTTCGGGTTGCGGCTCAATTGGTAGAGCGCTTGCACCGCATCCGGCCAGTAGTCGTGGTCGCTCAGGTCCGCATAGGGGCTGTTGTCGCCCTCCCCGTTCAGCTCCTTGTACTCCACTTCGGTCAGGATGTTCGGCTCCAGTACATAAACCGCCGGCGGTGCCGCGGTCAGGGTGTCGTCTCCGATTTCCTTGTCGTTGATCAGGCCCTTGATGCCCAGTTCGCCGGTTAGCGGATCGTAGAAAATACGTTTGCCCAGGGAGGAGGACAGCTCGGGGAAGGTGTAAATCGTGCCGTCCACATCGGTGCGCCCGGTTGCGGGGCGGAGCGCTTCCGGGAAGTTGGCCACCGGCAGCGAGACACGGCGTTCTTCGAGTGCCGAGATCATACGTGCGGTGTAGGTGTCGAAATCCTTGCCGTCCTCGTCGATAGCGCCTTCGCGCATGTCGGGATTCAGGTCGTCGTAGACCACCTCGCCGGAAGCCCAGGCCAGCACGCCCGGCAAGCCCGGCGCATCGGCATTGTCGGCGGCATATTCGCCACCGGAGAAAGTCAGGGTCTCACCGACCTTGAGGACGGCGACATCCAACGGCCAGACCGTGCTGTAGTTGACGCCCTGTGCGTCGGGGTCCTGGTCCGGTTTCGTGTAATCGATCTCGGTGAATGAATCACGCCCCAGGTCTGTCGTGGGATTCGGGAGCCAGGCCACGAAGTCCCCCACACTCTTGGTGCTGTCCGGCCACCAGAAATCAGGCAGCAAGGGGTAGAAGAAGAAGGCGTCGAAGCTGCCGCCGCCGGAAACCGCCCATGCGGTATTCTTGTGGTCGGTCCAGTAGACAAGTTTGTCGGTATCCCCTTCCTTCGCATAGTTGTTCGGGCTCAGGGTCGCTCCCATCACCACGCCCAGCGGGTAGTACGGAATGACCGGCTCGCCGGCTTCCATCTCGACCGCAAATCCGTCGGGATAGTTCAACTCGTCTTCCTTGACCACGTTGAAGACCTTCATTTTGAACTCGTTGTCCGCCTTGTCGAGGAACTGCACGAGGACGTAGGGCTCGGACGTATGGGTGGAGCCGCTGGACGTGTCGTTCAGGTCGCTGTCACGCAGCGCGTAGGCCGCGTTCGGGCGGGGGGCCACCGAGGCATAGCGCAGGGATGCCGCCATGATCGCATGTTCCTCGTTCGGGTTGTAGCCCGGCAAATCCCGGTTCGGCTGACTATAGATCGCCACCTGCTCGAAACGGGCCGGATCGAAAGTCGTAGCTGCTGGGATGACCACTTCCTCTACCGTCATTTCAGGCATGATCACCTGGTCATTGCCGAGAGCATCCACGCTTTCACTGCCGTAGCCGCTCGACATCAGGATGCGCGGACTGTTGCCCGGCCAGAACGGTGCGAACTGCTCGGCCTGGTAGGGCCAGAGCATGTGGTCATTCAAGGTCGGGTCGTCATACCAGACCACAACGAAGAGGCCCTCGTTACTGGCGCTCGCCCCCGGGTAGCGGTTCACGGGGATCACCGGTCCGGGCGGTGTGCTGCTGTCCCAGAGTGATTCGCCCTGGAAGATCGAACGGTCGTAGATAAAGGGGTTGAAGCGTGCCTTGTCGAAGAAGACATAGCCGGTGCCGAGTCCGGCCTTGTCCGAACTGCTGGTCACCTTCTTGCCGATTTCCTGCGGCACAGTCGCACCGAGCCCGGTATTCCAAAGCTTGGTCTGCACCACGCGCAGCTCGACCACGCTCTGTGCGGTGCCGCCCCGGCCGGAGGGGGTGATGCGGCTGAATTCCAGAACCGTGCGTCCTGTTTCGGTGGCGGTAAATTCCTGCTGGTCGCTGACAATCGCGTCGCCTTCCGCGTAGGCAATTTCCTTGAACACGAAATCGTTCGGTTGGCCTTCCGGCGGATGCGGGATCAAGGACACACCCGGTGTATCCGCGATATGGATATAATTCGGTGCCGCCCAGACGACGGTCAGGTGGACCTTGGCGTCATTGCCGCTCTCCGTTGGCCAGTTAAAGTCGTACTCCAGGGGACGCAGCGGGAACAGGCGCTTGGCCACGGTATCCCAGAGGTAGTCGCTGGCGGTCGCGACGTCTTCACTGCCGCTTTCCACCTCGTTCGACTGCAGGCTGGGCAACTGTGTGGACAGCAGGCTGAAGTCCTCGATTTCGCCGGCAGTGAACTGGACGAATTCGCCAACCGTCAGGGTCTTGAAAATGATACGGTCGCCGTAATTCCAAACCACGCGCGCGGGACGGCTCAAGGCCACTTCAAGACCGATGTAGGTTTCGCCGTTGTAGGTGAAGGTCTTGAATCCGGCATCCAGCTGCTCGGTGCTGAAAGGATTCTCCACCGTGGTTCCAAACTCGTCCTCGATCGGACTAAAGATGGAGTTGTCACCGTTCAACCAGCCGGACAGCAGCTTCGGTCCGGCGGTCAGGTTCAGGGTCTGCGGAGCACCGATGCGGACCGTGGTGCCGTCATCATACCAGTGTGTGCCGGCGCCTTCCGAGTCATCCTGGTCGGGGCCGACCGTGCCGGACGGATTGCTCAGGAAATCGACCACCATAAGGGCTTCGGCGGAAAGCTCGGAGGTTGTCGTGCTGACACCGTACTGCAGCTTCCAGTCGTAGGTGATCCTCGTCGGGGCCGACATGGAAAACTCTGCCAACTGCTGGCGGGACGCCACGGAATCAAACAATCCGCTGGCATGGACCTGGGCGGCAAAGGCCCCGGTCGCGGTGTAACCGTAGGGCACGTAACGGATACCCAGTCCAGGGTGGCTGCTCAGGTCTTCCACCGCGCCGTCGATCTGCATGACCACGGGCGAGTCCTTTTCGATCCAGTGCTTGCCCACTCCGGGATCCGGATTACCGGAGGCCTTCGATGTGAGCGGTTCCACATAGAGGCTACCGTCCGGATTTTCGGCCAAACTCGCGGTGTTCTGGAAGTCGGAGTCGACCACCAGCGCGAGTTCGACGAGCCACTCCAACTTGACCTCCGTCTTGTCGGACAGCGCAAAAGTATAAACCGTGGCACCACTCTCCTGCACCACGCTGTTGACCGAGAAGTTCAGGAAAGTGTAACGCCGATCCGAGTTCTCAATCGTGTTCTGGTCGGCTTCCTCGTTGTCGGTTTCCGCGATCGGGGTACCGTCCGGGTTCACCTGGTAGACCGTGCGTGGCGAACGGATCGTGATCTCCGAATTCAGGATCGGGTTGCTCGACCAGTCGTTGTCGCCGATCACCTCGTCATTGATCTCCACGCGGTTTTCGGCGTAGCCGGTCTTCACATTCAGGTAGACCGTTTCCGTGAAACTGCTGTCTCCCTCGAAGACCGCTACAAAGCCCTGCGAGACCGTGTCGCCGCTGAGCGGCAGCGCGGTGCTGGAGTCACTGCCTTCCTGCATGATCAAACCGCTGCCACCGTAATAGCTGCCGGCCCACCAGAGACGCGAGTTCTGGGCATCCCAGGAGATACGGAAGTGGCTGCCAAAGGAAGGGAACGGGCTTTGTATCGGGGCCTTGACCCAGTCGAACTCGATGTCGGAATTCAACTTCGCCACAAAGCCGGTTTCGCTGGTGCTGGCCAGCGCGGTAAACTCCTCGTCGGCCCCGTAGGCACCGTGGCTGTAGAATTCCGTCACCCCGTTCACCATGTACCCGGTGACATACAGGTTGTCCGATGCATCGGCGGTCAGACTGAACCGGTTCTTGTTCGTGTCCGACGCATTGATGTTCGTGGCGTAGTTACCGTTACGGATAATCGCCTTCTTGTTGAAGCTGCTCCCCAGGCCAGTGTCGATGCGGTTGACCCATAGGTCGGAGGGAAACACGAGATGCTGCCCGATGGTGTAGATCCAGCCGTTACTGAAATGGACGTCGTAGATATCGTACAGGTCGGGATAGGTGCTGACTGAAAAGGTGTTGTCGGGATTGAATTTGGCGATGTAGGCGCGGTTCGGGTTGCTCGTCGCGGTTCCGGAACTTTTCCCTACCATATATACCGTGCCCAGGTTATCCACGGTCATGCCGCGGACGATCGAGCCGCCGTCCCCGGAAACACCGAGGGCCTCGAGCGCATAGACCCCGACTTCCGTCGAATGGTTGGTCACCGTCAGGTTCGCCGGAATCGTGATGAAGCGGGGCCAACGGCTGAGCGGGTTCTGGCCGCCGGCCACAATTTTACCGCTGGCGCTGACATAAACGAGGTCGCGGAAGGTCAGGTCGCTGTAGCTGCTGTTCGCGGAGATCGAATACTTCTCCGGGCTGTTGTTCACGACCGTGCCCGAGGTGATCGTGTTCAGCGCAAAACGGACGATGTTCTTGGTACCGGAAACATAGACGTAATCGACCGAAGCGACGGTCGCCACATGCATGGCGATCGGGTTGGAAATCGCCGTCGAGGTCAGCGTGGCCGTATTCAAACCGGCACTGTCGTACTTCTGAATCACCGTCGAAGTGCCCTTGCGGCCCAGAACGTAGCTGTTGCCCTCGCTGTCATGGTCCAGGTCGACCGCCTGAAACTCGGCTTCAATCGCCTTAAGGAAGATCTTCGTCTCCTGTCCCTGTAAGTGGGCTCCAATCAGGATCAGGAAGCTGAGAAAGTAGAAAAACTTTTTCATAGGAAAGTAGGTTCGAAGGTCCGTTCGGTTAGAAATTGAGGGTGTCGACGAGTGTCAGTCGGTTCAGGCTGAAGCTGCCTTCGGTGAGCAGGCCGATGTCCTGGCTGTTGCCGAGGGCCTTGTGCAGGCCGAAAATCTCCTCCCGGTAGGTGCCGGTCAGGCGGGTCACCCCGTAGCTCCCGTCGGAGTCGTCGTCGGGGTCCACGGTGAGGGTGAGCTCGCGGGTGACCGCAATCCCTTCCCCATGGTCCGGGTGGAGCCGGTGCAGGAAGGGGTTGGTCGGTGCGAGCGCAGGCAGGTGGATTTCACCGGCGATGACGGCGTCGGCTTCGAGGCTGCCGCTGAGCAGGACCTCATGCATGGGCAGGCTGGCGGCGGCATTGCGCGCGCCGATCAGGGCCTTGCTCACCGCGCGGCGGGTCAGGATCGTCAGGTCGTCCTCGTCGGTCACGCCGGCGTTGTACTGGAAGCTGGCTTCCTCGCTGGCGGTGGACGCCGCGTCGGTCGCGGCATCACTGAAATCGGTGCCGCCGACATATTCGAGGTAGGTTTCGGACGGTGACAGTGCGAAAACCGGTGCGGAGTCGACCGCTTCAAAGGCATTGTTCAGTGCGGCGCTCACGAGGTTGGTCAGGCTTGCCGAATCGGTGCTGACCAGGACCTGCGCTGCGGCGGTGGCCGAAGTGGTGTCGACCAGGTAGTCCAACGCCCAGACCGCACGTGGATCCCCCCAGAGCGAGGCGGCGCGGATGAGCTCGGCATCCGTGTATCCCGGCGTATTGGCCAGAAGCACATCCTTCACCGTGTTCATGATTTCCGACTCGTCCTGTCCTTCTCCTTCGGCGGTAATCGCGGTTTCGACCGCCAGGTCCAGGATGATGGAAGGCACCTCGGTAAATGCGGTGCCGGCGAGGAAACGGTTGTAGTCCTGGTTGATGTCAGCCGCATTGTGCCAGGCCGCTTCGGCGGCGATCTGTGCCTGTGCCTGCATCACGCTCAGGCCCGAGGCGCTTGCAGCTTCGGCGGCGACGGCCGCTTCGGTCACGATGTTGACGATGGCGTCGATTCCGCGGGTGTCGCCGTAGAAAGAGCTGTCACGCAGGTTTTCCGCCTTGGCCACGACCACGGCGAAGTTGCCGCCCAGCGGATCGATCGCGAAAGGTGCGTACGGATCCGCGGTGTAGGCGAAATCCGCGGCGGTGGCCCCAGCCTCGATCTCCGCCGCGACCGCGTCGGCGATGCTCTGCACGTTCTCGAGGCTGAAGAAATCGTCGGTCAGGAAGGAGCTCGCGCCGCTTCCACGGTCCAAATAGGCGGTGCCTACCGCGGCCTGGTCGAGGATCTCAGAGACCGCGGTCGATACATCCGTTTCCAGAGTGGCACTGCCGGCCAGGACAGAACTCACCGCAGTCTCCGTCGCGGTGTCGATCAATTGGTCCACCGCACGGACAGCCAGAGGATCGCCGAAATCAAAGAAGGCCGATGCGATCCGCTTGGCGATCCCGGGGTAGTTGGGATACAGCGCGGGATCGGTCAACAGCAGCAGGTCGCTGCTCCCGCCTTCGGCCGTTTCGGTGTCCACCACGGCCACACTTTTCAGCAGGTGCACCTGCCCCGCCCCGTTGACATGCAGGATCAGGCGCAGGTAGGCGGCGTCGGAGGTTGGTGTGACCTCCGCGGGATCCGTGAACTCGTAGGTGTTGGAATCACCGACCGCGCCGGTGGCCTCATTCACCGCATTCAGGGCGACTTCCCCGACCCATAGGCCGCGTGAGGGATGGGCGCCCCAGACCTGTGTGATGCCTAGCAAGCTTAAACTGACTGCGTGGAGCGTGGCTTTCATGGAAATTTGCATGACAGTGAGGGAAAATTCGGAGGGATCTGTAGGGATGTGGCGAAGCGGCTTACTGGTTCAGCAAATCGTTTCGGACCGTGAGGATGGGAATTTCGCGGATCAGGCCTGCGTCGGAGGTGATCACGAGGGTGGAGCCCATGACGGCTTCGCTGATTTCGCTGTTCTGGACGACCAAATCGATCGCGAAGGATTGCCCCGCTTCCAGCGGGCCGATCTCGAGGGTTTCGGGAAAGTCCAGCGTGACGATTTGCACGGAACCGTCCGGACCGTCCAGTGCGGTCAACAGGTAGCCCATCGGGACCAGACCGGTGCGCCCCGCACGCAGGCTGAGGCTGAGCTCCTGGGGAAATGCGGATTGATTGGTAAAGACCACACGCCGCGCGCCCGAGCTTTCATTGTAGATGATACCGCCGTTTGCGCTGCCCTTGAATTCGACTTGTAGCGGGCCGGTGAATACCGAGGCACCCTCCGCGTAGGTCCAGTAGGCCTTGCCGGCCTCCATGAAGGTGGATTCGGGGGCTGTGATCAGCACCCAGCGACCGTTCACCATGCGGTAGACCTTCAAGCCGGACTGCGCCTCCGCACCGGCAAAGAAATTGGCCACCGTGGGTGCGTTGGCCGTGTCGACAGGAAAGCCCACCAGGTTGTGGGCATTGGGATGCCAGGTCACGGCGTCAAAATACGGGGACCCTTCCAGATTCCAGGTATAGGCCGACTCGCTGTATATCAGATAGCAGTGATGCGCCTGGATCGCATACAGGTTGCTCAGGATGGCGTCGTCACGCTCGGGCGCGTACCAGACACTCCAGCTCTTGCGGTCGCCGAGGAAGTCCGACGGGCTCTCAGTGTACTCCATCGAAGTGACGGGCCGGAAGTACGAGGCCACAATTTCGATCGGGGTGCCGTCAAAAAGCGCGTCCGGCGCGCTCTCCAAGGGCTCCACTTCCAGGTACACCGCATTCCATCCGGCATTGAGCGCGATTGTTTGCGTCCTGTAAGGCCCCACTCCTTCCCCCGTATCCTGCCCCGTGAGCGGCGTACGGCCGGTTAGGCACATCAGCGCGGCGGCTATTAGAATCTTTAACGTTACGAACCGGTGGGAAGCGATTATCTTAATCATGACGGTGGTAAACAAATGCCGAGTGGCACTCGTATCCATGATAGAGATACAGCAAAGCTTCGAGGGTACCGACGAATTTATCGTGCAAGCGGCGCAGCCGCATACGGTAACTTGTGCATATGTGCACATATGAAGCAGCAAGCACCATGCGGCGTTGCTCCTTCATCAGGAAGGCGTTAGGTAGCACTAAGAGGGATCGAGTGTGTTGTTAGTAAAAGTGAGGTGCTCTCCTCAATAGGTCGTTGGGCCAGTTCGACAATTAAAAAATGAATTGTTAGGACTATTTTTTATGCGGTTCATTATTATTTCTTAATAGAGGCAACACGCATTTCAGTCACCGTCGAGACTTCAGGCTAACGGTGGCAAATCCACTAGTCGCTGAAGCAGTCTTCACACCAAACTGATCTTAAAAATTCCAACTGGGAAGTTTTCAGGATTGTTCACCTCCGCGAGGGTGTCCAAGTTAGCCCTTTTGCTAATGGAACCGATCATCTTACAAGGCCTACCCGCATTCTCCAACTTCCGCCTCAATGCCCTCCAGAGCGCGCTCAACGCCGCTGCGCCGGATCTGGCAATCGAGAGCATCGACGCCGTCGAAGTCTATTTCATCGAGTCGGAGGGCACGCTCGACGACACCACGACCGAGCGTGCCTTCACCCTGCTGAGCGCACAGAAGCACTTCGACCGTGAGGGCGGCTTCTTCGTCACCCCGCGCAAGGGCACGATTTCCCCCTGGTCCTCCAAGGCCACGGACATCTTCCACAACTGCAGCCTGAGCGAGGTTCTGCGGGTCGAGCACGGCATTCACTACCATATTTTCGGCAAGGACGGCGTCGTCCTCGGCATCGAGGAGCTGGGCCTTGCCCTCCTCGCCCTCCACGACCGCATGACCGAAGCGGTCTATGAGGACGTCAGCGACTTCTTCAAGCACTTCGAGCCGGCCTCGCTCCGCACCGTGCCCCTCATGGCCGAGGGACCGGAGTCCTTCTACAAGGCCAATGTCGACTGGGGCCTCGCCATGTCCCCCGAGGAGATCGACTACCTGGTCGCCGCCTATCAGAAGATGGAACGCGACCCGACCGACGCCGAGCTGGTCATGTTCTCGCAGGTCAACTCCGAGCACTGCCGCCACAAGATTTTCAACGCCGACTGGATCGTGGACGGCGTGCAGAGCGAGCGCAGCCTCTTCAAGATGATCCGCAACACCCACGAGCTCAACCCCGACGGCGTGCTCGTGGCCTACTCCGACAACTCCGGCGTGCTCGAGGGCTTCCCCGGCGACTGGTGGGAGGTCGATCAGCAGGACGGCTCCTTCCGCTACAAGAAGACCCCCACCCAGCTCGATATTCTTTGCAAGGTGGAGACCCACAACCACCCGACCGCGATTTCGCCCTTCCCCGGTGCCGCCACCGGCGTGGGTGGTGAAATCCGCGACGAAGGCGCCACCGGGATCGGCGGACGCTCCAAGGCGGGCCTCGCCGGCTTCATGGTCTCCGCCCTCAAGGTGCCGGGCTACGCGCTCCCCTGGGAAATCGACATCGCGGAACATCCCTCCCGCATGGCCTCGCCCATGGACATCATGATCGAGGGCCCGATCGGCGGCGCGGCATTCGGCAATGAGTTCGGCCGCCCCCAACTCTGCGGCATGTTCCGCACCCTCCAGCTGGAGCACAACGGGATCCACCGCGGCTACCACAAGCCCATCATGGCGGCCGGCGGCATGGGCAACCTCAAGCGCGAGCATGTCGCCAAGAAGGACATCCCGCCCACAGCCCTCATCATCCAGCTCGGCGGACCAGCCATGAAGATCGGTCTCGGCGGCGGCGCGGCCTCCTCCATCGGCGCCGGCTCCCAGTCCGAAGCCCTCGACTTTGACTCCGTCCAGCGCGGCAACCCGGAAATGGAACGCCGCTGCCAACAGGTCATCGACGGTTGCATCGCCCTCGGCGAGGGCAATCCCATGCTCTCAATTCACGACATCGGTGCCGGCGGTCTCTCCAACGGACTCCCCGAGCTGGTCGAAGCCACCGGTGGACGCTTCCACCTGCGCAATGTCCACAACGAGGACAGCTCTATGAGCCCGATGGAAATCTGGTGCAACGAGTCGCAGGAGCGCTACGTCCTCGCCGTCATGCCCGACCGCATCGCCGACTTTGAGGCCCTCTGCTCCCGCGAGCGCTGCCCCTTCGCCATCGTGGGCGAGGCCACCGACGACGGACAGCTCGTCCTTGTCGACTCCCACTTTGAGAACAACCCGATCGACATGGAAATGGGCGTCCTCCTCGGCAAGACCCCGAAGATGCTCAAGGACGTCACCCGCCTCGTCGAAGACCACGCCGAGCTCGACTGCTTCGGAATCGAACTGGCCGACGCCATCGACCGCGTGCTCCGCTTCCCCGCCGTCGCCAACAAGACCTTCCTCATCACCATCGCCGACCGCAGCATCACCGGTATGGTCACCCGCGACCAAATGGTCGGCCCCTGGCAGACCCCAGTCGCCGACGTCGCCGTGACTTCCACCACCATGGATGTTTACACCGGCGAGTCCATGGCCATGGGCGAGCGCACCCCGCTCGCAATCCTCGACGCCCCCGCCTCCGGCCGCATCGCCATCGGTGAGTGCCTGACCAATCTCGCCGCTTCCTACATCGGTGAAATCGGCAAGATCAAACTTTCCGCCAACTGGATGGTCGCCGCCGGCGAAGCCGGTGAAGACGCCAACCTTTACGACACCGTAAAGGCCGTCGGCATGGAGCTCTGCCCCGCCCTCGGTATCTGTATCCCCGTCGGCAAAGACTCCATGTCCATGCGCACCAGCTGGAAGGACAGCGCAGGAGTGGACCACAAGCAGGTCTCCCCGCTCAGCCTCATGGTCACCGGATTCTCCAGCGTCGAAGACGTCCGCAAGACCGTCACCCCCGACCTCAAGTCCGCCGACAGCCTCCTCCTCTGCCTCGACCTCGGTGCCGGCCAAAACCGCCTCGGCGGCTCCACCCTCGCCCAAGTGTATAACCAGGTCGGCAACACAACCCCCGACCTCGACGATCCGGAAAAATTCAAGTCCTTCTTCGCCGCCATTCAGGAGCTGCTCAAGGACGAGCTCATCCTCAGCTACCACGACCGAGCCGACGGCGGCCTCCTCGCCACCGTAGCGGAGATGTCCTTCGCCGGCCGCAAGGGAGTCAACCTCATCCTCGACAAGCTCGCCCCGTCAACCTCAGAAGGTAGCGGCGGCTGTCTCCAGCCGTCATCCGTCCTGCAAGTCCTCTTCAGTGAAGAACTCGGCGCCGTCATCGAAATCGACAAGAGCAAACTGGTCGACGTCACCGCCGTCCTCGCCAAGCACGAGATCTCCAACCTCGCCCACCTCATCGGCGGCACCACCACCGATCTCACACTCAGCATCAGCCTCAATAACGAGCCACTCTACAGCGAAAGCGTCACCACTCTGAACCGCGCCTGGTCCGAGCTCACCTTCCACATGCAGGCCCAGCGCGACAACCCCGCCTGCGCCCGCGAGGAATACGACAACCTCCTTGACGAAGGCAGCGCCGGCACCCTGATCCGTCCGACCTTCGACCTCGAAGCAGTCAACACCTTCACACCTTCCACCTTTCACCTTCCCACTCCTTCGGCGAAGCCGAAGATGGCCATCTTCCGCGAACAAGGCATCAACGGCCAAAACGAAATGGGCTTCGCCTTCGACCGCGCCGGTTTCCAGAGCGTCGATGTCCACATGACCGACCTCCTCGCCGGACGCGTCGACCTCAAGGACTTCGCTGGCCTAGTCGCCTGCGGTGGCTTCTCTTACGGCGACGTCCTCGGCGCCGGTTCCGGCTGGGCCAAGAGCGTCCTCTACAACCAGAAGCTCAAGGACATGTTCCAAGCATTCTTCGAGCGCAGCGACAGCTTCACCCTCGGCGTGTGCAATGGTTGCCAAATGATTTCCCAGCTCAAGGACATCATTCCCGGCGCCGCGCACTGGCCGCAGTTCAAGCGTAACCGCTCCGAACAGTTCGAGGCCCGCTACAGCAACGTCGAGGTCCTCAAGACCCCGAGCATCTTCTTCCAAGGCATGGAAGGCAGTCTCCTCCCCATCCCCGTCGCCCACGGCGAAGGCCGCGCCGACTTCAGTCAAACCGGCGACTTCGAGAAGTGCCTCACCCAGGATCTGATCAGCCTCCGCTACATCGACAGCAAAGGCGAACCCACCGAGCAATATCCCATGAACCCGAACGGCTCACCCGCAGGTGCCACCTCGTTCACCACACCGGACGGTCGGGCAACGATCTTGATGCCTCATCCCGAGCGCTGCTTCCGCAGCGTTCAGATGAGCTACCGCACACCGGGCAGCTTCGACGGCGAAGCAGGCCCTTGGATGAAGATCTTCCAGAACGCACGCAGCTACGTGGGTTAACTCACACAAAGGCACAGAGCTCACAAAGACCGTAAATCCGTAGGGCCTCAGCTTGCTGAGCGCCGCTTGCTTCAAGTAATTTTGAACCACGGATGCACGCGGATTAACGCGGATGGATAAAATTCCCCTCCTGCTTTGTCCTGAGCATACCGAAGGGGATTGAGGAGGGGTGGATCCCGCAAGGCGGGAGACGGGGTGGTCGCTGCCTCCAAAATTCCTAACGTTGACAGCCAAGTCATACACGACAGGCTCCAATGCAGGATGGCCATCTTGTTCAAAATGAGAATTACGCATTGCGTAACAATCAGCATTGACAGAAATTACGCTGCGCGTAATTTAAATTCAACAACATGATCCAGAGCTTTAAAGGCAAAACCGCTAAAGCTCTATGGGAGGGCAAGCGCACTCGCCTGTCTTCCGATATTACTTGGAGAGCCATTAAGAAACTTTCCATTTTAGATGCCGCCGTATCACTCGACTCACTTCGCATACCGCCCAGCAATCACCTCGAAGCCCTCTCAGGTGACCGCAAGGGCCAGCACAGCATTCGCATCAACAATCAGTGGAGGCTCTGCTTCCGATGGGAAGACGGCAACGCCTACGAAGTGGAGATCACCGATTACCACTAGCCAAAACACTGGAATCCTTTTTTTAACCGTCAATTCACGTTAATTAACGTAAATTAACGGTTCCTTCCTTTCCAACTCACAACAAACAACAATCAACGTTCAACTCGTCCCCATGACTCCTGAAATGAAAGCCATCCTCGCGGCCACGCCAGGCAGAATTCTCCTTGAAGAGTTTCTGGAACCCATGGGTATTTCACAGGCCGAGTTCGCGCGCCGCACCGGCATCCCCGCCTCGCGCATCACGGAAATCATCAAAGGCCGCCGCGCCATCACCGCCGAGACCGCCCTCGCCTTCGGTATCTTCTTCAACATGGAAGCCCAGTTCTGGATGAACCTACAGTCGCACTACGATCTCCGCCGCGCCCGGTTTGAAAAAGAAGCCGAACTCCGCAAACGGATCGAACCTCTGCCTGTCGCCGCAGTCGCGGAAGATCCGGCTAAATATAAGAGCCAATGAACAAGAGAGAAACTTCGCGAGTAGCAATAATTCCAAACTTCTTTCGGCTTAGCTAAAACTCTCGACTGCTAGTCTCAAATCCACCCAAAAGGGCTCAATCCATGGTGACAGCATTTAACATAGAACCAAAACTCTTCGATGCCCTCTCCGAGGTCATGGCGACGGACTACATTGGCGAATGGCACAAAACCGCCAACCCCGCCTTCGACAACTCGACCCCACTCCAAGTCATCGAGCGCGGCGAGGCCGACCGTATCTGGCACATGATCTACCGGTTGCAGGCTGGGGAGCTCGTGTAATGTTTAAATTCTACGTTTGACCCCATCCTGCGCCCAAGGCTCATGTAACGGAAAGTAGTAATGACAATGCAATATTTGCTTAAATATTCGATTATAGTGTCTGTCGTTTTATCATTGAATTACTATTGTGGATGTGTCGCTGGTTTACCGGTCGAAAAAGTGAAAACGGACAGCGCATTCGCTAAGTCTGAGAAGATATGGGATGCAATCCAGCTTTACGAAGAGTTAAATAAAAAACCTCCGGCTTCTCTAGATGAATTAGTTGAGTCTGGATTGATTTCAGATGACTTGCTGATGGCTCCAGATGGGAAACTGTTTGCAGCTATTTATTTTGTAGATAACGAGGTTCATAGTGATTCAAAGGAGGTATACTACTATTTGTATTGTGTTGATCAGGGCCAAAAATTTGTACGCACAATTTATTCGTTTGAATACCCCTGGCTTGGTAGGCGTTGGGAAGAAATTACTGTTGAGGGGTATGCGTTTAATGAAAGAAGAGGTGCATTTCTTTTTGTAGAACCAAATGCCAAGATATGGATTGACGGGCTCGAAGCGTGGGACAAGGCATCGCTCGACGCTTTACTGAATATAAAAGGCAAAGTTGTTGAGAGCATGGAATTGACCCCTGAGGAAAAGACTGAGAGAGAATGGATGCCTGGATTCATAGGGGCCCCTACAGGAGAACAGCACCTTCGAATAATAGACTGGGAGTTGTCGGAATAATTAAAGAGTGAGCCGGCCCCGTAAAGTTGGACAGGTTGCTTCACCGAGTTAAAGTAAAGCAACCAATGAAAAAGAGACGAAAGTTCACATCCGAGTTCAAAAGCAAGGTAGCGCTGGAGGCGCTGCGGGAACAG